>NZ_JBXAJM010000010.1:0-228882 GCF_058797315.1 Pseudomonas sp. GW823-FHT02F05 | reverse complement strand
GCAGAGCGCCATCGCAGCTACCTCTACGAACCCGACAGCTTCCGCCCATTGGCGCTGTTGGAAGGTTTCGGCCCAAAAGAAACCACGCCCTACCACTACCAACTCGACCACCTCGGCACCCCGCAGGAACTGACCAGCCCTGAAGGCGAAATCGTCTGGTCCGCCCACTACCGCGCCTACGGCCAGATCGCCCGGCTCGACGTGGGCAAGGTCGACAATCCGCTGCGGTTTCAAGGCCAGTATTTCGATGCGGAAAGCGGACTGCACTACAACCGCCATCGCTACTACAATCCGGATATTGGTCGTTACCTGACACCGGACCCGGTGAGGTTGGCGGGTGGGATCAATGGGTACCGGTATGTGCCCAATCCCACGGGATGGGTAGACCCGCTAGGCTTGAATTCATGCCCTGGCGGTGATGGGTGTAAACCCAGTAATAGCGCCCAAAACCCTGCGGCAAGTGTTAACCATGGAGAACCGGCCCTACCGCGACTGACCCGCGCGCAGCGGCAGGCGAGAATTGATGAGCTAGCAGAATCAAATGCTCATCGGCGATTATCAGAGCTTGAAGCGTCAATTCCAGGGGCACACTTTTTAGAAAAACATGGTGCGCAGACGTCACTAGCGTCTCAGCTAGAACGAGTGATAACAGCCAGGAACCCAACCACAGGGGAAATAGAAACGTTCGAAAGAGGCAGGAGAGCCGGACAGCCAAGACCTCCGAGTGCCGCCACACATTTCCTGACTCATAGAGACCAATTAAATGCGATTGACCGGGCAATTTTAATTTTCAAGCTCAATGGCCGAGCAGCGGTTCCTGCATCAATGGATATGGGGAAGGTTATAGGCGAAGGGTATAAAAGGGATGGATTAGAATATGGAAAACAGAAAAAAGCCGTTGTGCATTTGAATGAAGACGGCAAACCCATTACTGCTTATACGGACTTTTAAAAATGAAAAGACAACCGCAACTATCAATCCTTAAAGGATTGTTATTTACCTACTGCATCGAAAACACTAGAAATTTCGAAAGAGAAGAAATCATCGCATCAAAAAATATTAACAACCCAAGAGAGCTAACAGAGCTTTTCGATGCTTTAACCAAGCCAGAGTTTTACACGTATACGTCAGAGGAGCAGAGTTGGTTCATAGAAACCATTAAGCATTATCTTTTAACCGACGAAAATTTCGACTCAGTCTTCTACCTTTTCGACACTTACTTCGAAGATGAAATCATCGACAAAAGAGCCTTTATGAGAACATTACTTGAATGTCTAATTCGTTATCACGCTGAAGCGACAGCAGACGAGTAATCCAACAAAACAAAGCGAACACAACGCTCAAACAACAAAGATCAAATGTGGGAGCTGGCTTGCCTGCGAAAGCGGTAGTGCAGTAACACATGCAGCGACTGACACACCGCCTTCGCGGGCAAGCCCGCTACAGGGGATCTGCGTTTGCCGGACGGGGACTCCTCCCCCATTCAAACCCGATTCGTTCTGCAATCCAGTGTTCTGATCAGCGCTTGGAAAGCTCCATGATCATCCGACTCAACAAATAAACCCGCGGCACCACACTCTCCACCTCGGCATATTCCTCCGCCGTGTGAATATTGCCCCCCACTATCCCAAACCCATCCAGCGTCGGCGTGCCTACACCGGCGGACAAGCTGGCATCCGCCGCGCCGCCGCTGCCTTCGATAGTCAACTTGCGTCCCAGTTCGCCATAAATCCCTTGGGCTATCGCTACCAACTTATCCGACTCGGCTGTCTGCGGCATCGGTGGCAGGCCCCGCTGCAGGCTGGTGTTCACTTCGGTTTCCGGGATCAATTTGTTGGCTGAAACCCGGGCCAGGTCTTTCTCGATCCGGTCGAACTCTTCCGGCAAGGCCGCACGCACGTCGGCCTTGGCGGTGGCTTGGTCAGGGATAACGTTGGTGCGGTCACCGGCCTTGAGCACGGTGAAGTTGATGGTGGTTTTCTTGTCTTCATCGCCGAGTTTGCCCAGTTGCAGGATCTGGTGCGCGGCTTCCATGGCGGCGTTGCGTCCCAGTTCCGGGGCGACGCCGGCGTGGGCGGCCTTGCCTTTGACTTCGACCACCGCGGTGGCGCTGCCTTTGCGCCACACCACCAGGCCGTCGGCGGGGCGGCCGGGTTCCAGGTTCAGGGTCACGTCGTGGCCTTTGGCAGTGTTGCGGATCAGTTCGGAGGCGGCGTCGGAGCCGGTTTCTTCGCTGGCGTCGAGCAGGAAGGTGATCTGCGCGTAATCCTTGAAGCCCTGGCTTTTGAGGACCTTGAGCGCATAGATGCCCGCAACGATGCCGCCCTTGTCATCCATCACGCCGGGGCCGTAGGCGCGGCCGTCCTTGATGTGGAAGGGGCGCTCGGCAGCCGAGCCTTCCTTGAATACGGTGTCCATATGGGCCATCAGCAGGATCTTGGCCTCGCCGGTGCCTTTGAGGGTGGCGACCACATGGCTATTGTTGGCGGCTTTATCCGGCACCAATTCGATGGTGAAACCCAACTGTTTCAACTCATCCACGGCGATATCGCGCACTTGGGTCAGGCCCGGCTCGTAGCCTGAACCCGAGTCGATATTCACCAGGCGCTCCAGCAGCTTCAAGGCTTCGGCCTTGTATTGTTCGGCCTGTTGCTGGATCTGTTTATGAGGCTCGGCGCTGTAGGCCGGCAGGCTGAAAGACAAGGCCAGGGTAGCGGCCAAAAGGGTACGCGGGAAGGTGAAGAGCATGGACCGATCCTTGTTTTTTGTTGGAGGGTGCCCCGCCACCCTACCCCACTAAACTGACCGCAACCAACTGCCCTGTACCGAACTGACCCGGTTGCGCCCGCTGCTCTTGGCTTCGTACAGCGCCTGGTCGGCATCGTTGAGCCAACTGATGGAGTCGGCGTGGCTCGGCTGGTACGGCGCCAGGCCGATGCTCAGGCTCACTCGCAGTGTCGGGTCCTGGGCGTAGGCCAAGGCGTTGAAGCGACCGCGCAAGGCCTCCATCACCTCGGTGGCACGGTTGAGGGGCATGTCTGGCAGGATCACGCAGAACTCATCACCGCCATAGCGCCCGGCCAGGTCGTTGGTGCGCAGGTTCTGGCGCAGCACCTTGCTCAGTTGGCGCAGGACGATATCGCCGGTCACATGGCCGTAGGTGTCGTTGATGGTCTTGAAGTGGTCGATGTCGATCAACGCGATGGCGGCACCGCCCGGGCCACGGCGGCAGCGTTGAAACTCGAGGTCCAGATGGTCCTTCCAGGCGCCGTGGTTGAGCAGGCCCGACAGGCTGTCGGTGCGGCTCAAGGCCAGCAGTTCACGTTTGTGGCGGGCCAAGGTGACGGCCTGGCGGTAGCAGATCCAGCCCAGGGCCAGGGGATACAGCATCAGGATCGGCAGGCAGGCATACAGCTGGGCCTGGGTGGTCACGGCGATAAATCCTGGTGTGAACAGCAGCAACGCGGTGCCCAGCCCCAGTGCCTGCGCCACCCAACCCGCGAACAGGAAACGCGGCCCGCCGATGGCGACGTTGTTCATGCTCATCATCGACAGGGTGGTGACGCTGGGCAGCGGGTTGAAGTGCATTGCGCCAACCCAGAACCCACCGCAAAAGGAATCGAACAGCAGGCTGCGGCGTTCGCTGCGCAAGGTATTGGCCGAGCGCAAAGAACATTGAAAAGCCAGGTGCGGCCACGCAAAGGCATTGATCAGCATCCAGGCCCACACCCACAGGGACGGATTCAACGGATACATGCCGAACGCCACGCACACAAAGCCGAGCGTCAGCCCCAGCACGCGAGATTTGTACAAGCGCAAAGCGAGCGGAAGTCCTTTTCCTCCGACGGCTGGCATGGTGGGGGCGATCCTGGGTGAATGCCTGGAGTCTATCAGGGCGACGTCAAATCGCCACTACCGCTTATTGGCTAATACTTCAGTGCGAAAACCCACGCGCCAGCATCAAGGCGACGCCCAGCAGCAACACGGCCGTGATTCGCTGCAACAACACCCGCCGCTTGGGGTTTTCCAGCACGTGTTTGATGCGCTGGCCGAAATAGCAATACAGGCAGCCGCTGGCAAATTGCAGCAGCAGGAAGGTCAGGCCAAGGATGGCGATGTCCGCCGCCGAACTGTGTTCACCGGCGCCGGCAAACTGCGGGAACACGGCGCTGAACATGATGATGGTCTTGGGGTTGGAAAACCCGGTCAACAGCCCTTTGCCAAACAGGCTGCGCGCCCCCTCGACCTTGTCGGCGTTGTTGATCGACACGCCGCTGCTGGTCCACTGCTTGTAGGCCAGGTAAAGAATGTAGGCCACCCCGACAAACTGGATGGTCTGGGTAATGGCGAGGTTGCCCTTGATCAATTCCGAGAAGCCGACGGCAAAGATCAGGATCGAAATCAGGTACGACACACTGGCGCCGACCTGCGCCGGGATCGAACTGCGCAGGCCGTCCTTCAAGCCCAGGCTCAACAACAGCAACGTCATCGGGCCCGGACTGAAGGTCATGGTGGCGCAAAACAACAGAAAGTAGAGAAATGAAGACAGGGTTAACGCACTTGTCATGGCCAGCACCTTGAATAAAAAGAAACAGCAGCAACAGGGCGAACGCGGCCAGCGCTCGCCCCCGGCCGATCAGGCGACAGCGATTTCGGTGGTCAGGGAGTCGCGGTACATCACCGCCAGGTCAGCCAGGGCAGCCTTGGCGGTCTGGTTGCGGGTTTCAAACGCGACCAGCCCCTTCCAGTTGGTCTCGACAATGGCCTGCAGCACATCGGCGTAATCGCAGTTGCCGTCATGGATGCCGAAGTGCTGGTCTTGCACGCCGTTGTTGTTGCTGAAGGAAATGCCCTTGATCAAGTGGTGGTATTTGCGCACCACTTCTGCCGGCAGGCCGTTCTCGATGTTGGCGTGGCCGGCATCGAGGAAGAAATACACATTGCTATGGGCTTGCAGGCGCTCGAACACAAAGGCGTATTCGGCTTCATGGGTAAAGATGTAGTGGAACGGCCGATAGTTGACATAGTTGGACAGGTTCTCCAAGTAGATATCCGTGCCCTTGGCCTCGGCATAGCGCGCCAGTTCCTGCACCGACTTGAGGTAATGCTCCAGGGCAACCTTCTTGGCCATCAGCACCATTTTCGGCTCGACGATGCAACCACCGTGAATGATCAACGGCGCGCCCAGGCGGCTGGCGATGTCGATTTCTTTTTTGACGTACTCCACAGCCGCACTACGGAAGGCTTCGACATCACTGCCCAACGGCGCTTTGAAGTTGCCATGGAAAACCGGCTTGACCCCCGTGGCCGCGATTTGCCCCTGCAGGCTCTCGATACGCGCCTCGGTCCAGTCATCGACCATTTCGCCGAACAGGCTGCCGTCGATGTACCAGTGGGTGCAGTCACCTTCGATGGCGGTTTGCAGGCCCTTTTCGGCGCCCAGGTATTTCTGGTGGGCCACACCGGTGCAGAACGGGACGGTGGCGTTGATCAGTTTGCTGTTCATGGGACGATTCCTTTCGTTGATGGAGTGTCAGGCGAATTGACGTTCAGGAAGATTGATGGCCATGAAATCGGCCTTGGTCACGCCGCAATCCGGGCATGTCCAATCTTCAGGCACCTCTTCCCAAGGGGTGCCTGCGGGAATTCCGTCCTCCGGAATACCCAGTTCTTCTACGTACATAAAACCGCAGGGTGCGCACATATAAGTCTTCATGGAAATGCAAAATCCATTGCTCAGGTGTAGGAAATATCGCCATCTCCAGGCGAGATGCCGCGCAGTCTAGGGGAGTGGCATTGCGCAAGGCAGGTAAAGTGGTGCCTAATCCGGCCTAACTTCACCGGTAAAAGCACCGGCAAACACAAGGACGCGTCATGTTTGTATCCGCCATCGCTTTCGTAGAAGGCACGCCCAAGGTCCAGCAGATCGTCGAGGCGTTCAGCCTGGCCATCGAAAATGGCGAATGGGCACCGGGCAGCAAACTGCCATCCGTGCGTGAACTGACCCAGGTCCTCGGCGTCAGCAAGTTCACTCTCAATGAGGCACTGGACCGCCTGCGCGGTCGCCACCTGCTCACCTCGAGCCAGGGCCGCGGCTACTTCGTGGCGATGGACAGCACCCGCCCTGCCTCAGTGACCTGGGTGGACCTATTGCCCCAAGACCTGCTCAGCGTATTGCGCCGGCCCTTGGCCACCGCCAGTGGCGAACTGCGCCCCGGTGGCGGGCACTTGCCGGAGGACTGGCTCAATGGCGAAGCGATCCGCCAGGCCATGCGCAGCGTAGTGCGTGCGCCGTCACTGCGTATCGCCGGGCTGGGCACGCCGGCGGGGCTGTTGCCGTTGCGCCAGGCGCTGCAACAGAAACTGCACGGTGAAGGCTTGTCGGTACCGGTGGAACAGATCATCACCACACCCAATACCGTGCAGGGCCTGGACATGCTCATGCGCCTGCTCGCACGCCCCGGCGACACGGTGCTGCTCGACGCGCCGTGCTACTTCAACTTCCACGCCAACCTGGCGCTGCACGGCGTCAAGGTCATCACCATTGCACGCCGCCCCGACGGCTTTGACTTCAGCGCCCTCGAACAGCTGCTGGCCGAACACCGCCCCAGCCTGTATCTGACCACCAGCGTGTTGCACAACCCCACCGGCCACTCCTTCAGCCCCAGCCAAGCGTTTCGCCTGTTGCAACTGACCCAGCAGTACCACTGCCACATCGTCGAGGACGACCTCTACGGCGACCTGCACCCCAACCCTCCACCACGCCTGGCCGCCGTCGCCGGGCTGGACCAGGTTACCTACCTGTCGGGGTTCTCGAAAATCCTGAGCGCCAACGCCCGCGTCAGCTATGTGGTGGCCGCTCCGCAACTGGCCGCCAACCTGACCAACATGAAATTGATGAGCGGCGGCGTCACCTCGGAACTGTTCGAACAGATCGTCTACCGCATGCTCAGCGAAGGCAGTTACGCCAAGCACCGCAAACGCATGGTGCAGCGCCTGATGGAAGCCGGTGGGCGCGTCGAACAATGGCTCAAGCGCTGCGGGTGCGAACTGCCCATGGCGTATGAAGGCGGGATGTTCATCTGGGCACGCCTGCCGCCTGGCGTGAACGGCGAACTCCTGGCCCAGGAGGCCCTGAAACGCAGCATGGTACTGGCACCTGGCGCGCTCTTCGGCTACGACCCGGCCCACCGCGACTCAATGCGCTTCAATGTGGCCCACAGCGACGAACCACGGGTACAGCGGGTGTTTGAGGCGCTATTGCTGCACGGTGTTGCACAAAGCAATCCCCGCGCAAAAAAGTGATACACGACCACGATGCAGCGCGCCTGCCTACCTGACCGGCATCAAGGCAGGTCAGGACCTCGGTGCGTCAGGTACATAGGCGTCGCCCTGGGCAACCAGGAACTTCTTGCGATACGCCGCCGGCAGCATCCCCACCCGTTGCTGGAACAGACGCCGAAACGAGTTGCTGTCCTCATAGCCCACGGCATACGTGATGCTGGCGAGGGTCATGCGTGTTGACTCCAGCATCTGCTTGGCTCGTTCCAGGCGCAGGGTTTGCAGGTAGCCAATCGGCGTACAACCAGTGGCATCCTTGAAACGCCGCTTGAAATTACGCACGCCAAAACCAAAGCGCCGGGCCACCTCATCGATCACCATTGACTGCGCAAAGTGCTGCTCCAACCAATGCTGCACACGCAAAATCTGCGCATCACCGTGGCTTTTGGGCAGCGACCACATCGCGTAGGCCGACTGCTCGGTGCGGCCGGCATCGATCAGCAAGTACTTGCCGCAGGTATGAGCCAACTCCGGCGAGCCGAAACGGCGGATCAGGTGCAGCATCAAGTCCATCGCCGCCGTAGCGCCCCCGCACGTGATCAGGCGATTGTCTTCGCAAAGGATCTGCCCCTCATCCAGGCTGACCTGGGCATATCGACGCCGGAAGAACCCGGCAAATGCCCAGTGAGTCGTCGCACGCAAGCCGTGCAATAGCCCGGTCTCGGCCAGCATGAAGGCCGCCGTGCACATCGACGCCAACACGGCGCCCTGCCCATGCTGCTCACGCAACCAGGGGCCGTAGGCAGCAAACGTCGGCATAGCCTCCTTGAGGGTAAAGAGAAACCCGGGAATCAGCACCAGGTCGGTGTGCGCGATCTGCGCCAGTGAGCCCTGCACCTGCAAGCGCTGCCCGCCCCATGCTGTCACCGGTTGGCCGTCCATAGACGCGAGCATCACCTCAAACGGCGGGCTGTCAGCGAACAGATTGGCCGCACTGAGCATCTCCATGGCCAGGGTGGCACTGGCAGCGGAACATTGATCCGCCAGGAGCAAGGTGACATGCATGTAAAAACTCCGGCTTGCACTTTTCGCATGTAATAAGTCATTTACGCATCTACCTTAGCCGATTCCGCCCCCGTACAGTGCGGCCATTGATCAACTGTCTGGCGTTTTTATGAATCTCTGGTTTCGATTACTGCACATGCTGTTGCGCCGCCCCTGGCGCAAACCGGTTCACGGCCTGGCTACCACGGTGGTGCGCATGCGGGTCTGGCCGCTGGACCTGGACCTGAACCGGCATGTCACCAATGGCCGGTATTTCACCCTGGCCGATGTGGCGCGCATGGATTTTGTGCTGCGCACCGGCGCCTTTCGCGTGGCACTGCGCCACAAGGCCATGCCGATAGTCGGCGATACCTGGGGCAAGTTTCGCCGGGAATTGAAACTGTTCGAAGTATTCGAAGTGCACACTCGCATTCTCGGCTGGGACCACAAGTGGAACCTGATGGAGCACCGCTTCGTCAGCAATGGGCGGGTGGTCGGCGTGGTGGTGATGCGTGGGCTGTTTCGATCCGCCAAGGGCACCCTGCCCCCGGCCGAATTCATCCGCGAGTTGGGCTTGGACGAGACCTCACCGCCGATGCCGCAATGGTTGAGCGACTGGGCACGCAGTTGCGATGAGATGAGTGCGCAATTGCGCGAGGAAGAGCAGGTTTAAAACCCCCTGCTAAGCCTCGCGTTTGAGTTTCAGATGCCGCGCATACCATGGCCGTTGCGGCACACGTTTGAACAGCCCCTTGAGCAGCTCTTCATCGGCACCGAAGGTAATGCGCAGGGCCAGCTTCATGATCTCCGGGTCCATTTCCATCGAGCGCCCCTGTTGCAGCCCCGGCGTGGTGCTGCAGCCGTGGGTGTCCGGGCCCAGCCACGGGTCACCTATTTCCACCCAGCGACCTGGCGCAAACCAGGCTACGCCGTTGACTTCCAGTCGGCTCACCTCGCCTGGGTTGAAGCGCTCGTGGGCACGAAACCAGTCTTCGATGCGGTCATCGATCCAGCCGTGGAAATGCCAGAACACCGGGTTCACATGGGATGAAAACGGGTCGCCCAGAAAGTCGTTCTCCGGCGCATACCAACGTGCGGCAAAGTCCGCGGGGTCACGGGCGAAGGGGACCGGGGCGCCGTTGGACGGGTCGCGGGGCACCGAGGCCCAGCGCATATGCAGCCAATCGTGCAGGCCCAGCTCCATTTCCGAGCCCAGTTGGCCCAGGGTCAACTGGGCCAGGTAGCGCGGGTCGCGGTATTGGGATTCCCACACCTGGAAGTTGCTGTGGTAGGTCTCGGCCGCCTTGATATCGCTGACCCACTGGGTGTAGTCGGCGTCATCTGGCGCTGACCAACAGGGCGGCAGTGCGAAACCGTCGTGGTTGTCGAAGTAGCGCACGAAGCCCAGGCGATCCCGCTCCAACGGCGGTTGCGGCTCGGGGAATTGCGGCCAGGAGGGCAAGTCCTGCATGGAACGTGCGGTGCCGAGCATGTGGCGGTGCATGAAGAAGAAGTCGATGCCCGAACCATTACGGTCCTTGCGCTTGCCGCGGGCGTCGCGTTCCTGACCACGGGGCCCCGGTTGCCAGCCGATGCCGCGCAGGGCCTCGCGTTTTTCTTCGGAGAGCTTGTGCCATTGGTCGCGGGTGGCGTGCCACAGTTGGTGAAACAGGCGGTGCTCGGGAGAAATCAGCCAGGCCAGCAAGGTCGGGTTGAGGCCGATGCGCTGGCGGGCTTCGGGGAACAGTTGTTTGTGGGCGATAAAACGGTTGTCGCGTTCGGTCAGCGCCAGGCGCCGCTCAAGGTCGAGGATGTGCCCGCTGAGGGTGGCGCTGCCGGCATTGCCGAAATCGGCCCAGACTTCATCCAGGGTCATCTTGAATTCATAGGCCGGCACGCCGCCGGCTGAATCGCGGTCGATCAAGCGCCAATAGAGCACGGCGCCCTCGCCCGTCAGCACATCACCCAAGACCCGGTAGCGCGGCTCGCCTTCAGCGCGCAACTGCTCGGCGGTGTCCAGGTAACCGCGCAGGCCACGCCCACGGGGAGCGATGTCCAGCAGCAACTCCAGGCCATGCAGCGGCAGGCCCGCAAGGCCAGCATCGCGGCCTTCCAGGCGCAGGCTCCAGACGCCCCGCAGGGTGTTCGCCAGGTGCTGGCCCTGGGTGTCAGCGAGGTCGACCGTGGCTTCGCCGGGGGTGATGGGAAACTCTTCTTCCCGTGTCAACTCGCGATGGGCATAAAAGGCCGCGGGCACGGCTGCACCGGTCAGCGCCAGGCCTGCGATGAACCCACGTCGAGAGATTGTCATTGGCTACCTTAGGAAACGGCTTGATCAGAGCTAGAACGTTTGCAACCCGATGAAATTTACCGCCCCGCCCCCGCCACCTAAATTTCCCCCGTCATCGCTCGTTCTTCCCTGATAGCAAAGGCCTCAACTGACTGAGATGGCAATGACAAAATCACGTTCGAAAAAGGCGCTGTATATTGGCCTGCCGCTGGCCCTGGCTATCGGCGCCGGGGCTGGTTTCCTGGTCTGGGATCAGTGGTTCAAGGGCAACGCCGGCTACCCGCTGGAGGTGATCAAACAGGCCAATGAAATGCAGGACCGCCTGTTGTCGTTCGACAGCCACATCACCCTGCCCCTGGATTTCGGCACGGCGGGCAACGAGGCCGACAAGGATGGCAGCGGCCAGTTCGACCTGGCCAAGGCCGCCCGCGGCCGATTGTCGGGCGCCGCGCTGACGATCTTCGGCTGGCCGGAAATCTGGAACGGCGCCAACGCCCCACACAAGCCCACCGACGGTTTTGTCGAAGAGGCCCGGCACGAGCAGGAAGTGCGCTACAAGATCATCTCCGGCATGGTGCGTGACTTTCCCAACCAGGTGGGCATTGCCTACACACCGGACGATATGCGCCGCCTGCACGGCGAAGGCAAGTTCGCGATTTTTATCAGCATGCTCAACGCCTACCCCTTGGGCAATGACCTCAACCAGCTGGACTTGTGGGCCGCACGCGGCATGCGCATGTTCGGGTTCAGCTACATCGGCAATAACGCCTGGTCCGACTCGTCGCGCCCGCTGCCGTTCTTCAATGACTCCACCGATGCCCTCGAGGGCCTGTCGCCTATCGGCCAGCAAGCGGTGCATCGCCTCAATGACCTGGGGGTGATCATCGACGTGTCGCAGATGTCGACCAAGGCCCTGGAGCAAGTCGCGCAGTTGAGCCGCACGCCGATGGTGGCGTCCCACTCGGCGCCACGGGCATCGGTGGACATCCCGCGCAACCTCAGCGACAAGGAGCTGCAACTGATCAAGAACAGCGGCGGCGTGGTGCAAGTGGTGGGTTTCCCCACCTACCTGCGCCCCTTGAGCCAGCCGACCCAGGACAAGCTCAATACCTTGCGCGCACGCTTCGACCTGCCGCCACTGCCCAACCTGGCCATGGCCCTGATGCCCGGCGATGCAATCATTGCCGCCTGGCCCGAGCAACGCTTCGGCCAATACGCCAGCGCGCTGTACGGCATTCTCGAGGAAGAACCCAAGGCCACCCTCAAGGACCTGGGCGACGCCATCGACTACACCGTGCGCAAGATCGGCATCGATCATGTCGGCATTGCCTCGGACTTCAACGACGGCGGCGGCCTCCAGGGCTGGGAGAACGTCGGCGAGGTGCGCAACGTCACTGCCGAACTGATCCAGCGCGGCTACTCCGAAGCCGATATCGCCAAGCTGTGGGGAGGCAACTTCCTGCGGGTGTGGGACCAAGTACAAAAAGCCGCCAAGCCATTGGCCAATCGCTAACCACCACGAAGTAAGTCCATGACCGACCGCCGTACATTTCTCAAGCAGGCCGGCGTCTTTGCCGCGAGCCTGCCGCTGGGCACCGCGTTGCTGCCTCAGGCAGTAGCCGCTGTTACGAACGACCCATGGACGGGATTGAAGCAACTGTTCAACCAGGACCCCAATTACCTGCACTTTTCCAACTTTCTGGTGGCCTCGCACCCCAGGCCCGTGCGCGAGGCCATCGAACGCTACCGCCAACAGATCGACCGCAACCCTGGCCTGGCCATGGACTGGGACCTGCAGGAAACCTGGAAGCGTGAGGGCCAGGTACGCGAGTGGGCCGGCCGCTACCTGAACGCCACGCCAGCGCAGATCGCCCTCACCGGCAGCACGTCCGAAGGGCTGGCGATGATCTATGGCGGGATCAAGGTGCGCGCCGACCAGGAAATCCTCACCACGGTGCATGAGCATTACGCCACCGCGTTCAGCCTGGACTTCCGGGTACGCAAGGAGCACACCCAGGTTCGCAAGATACGCCTGTTCAAAAACCCCAATCAGGTCTCGGCCGATGAAGTGCTGGGCAACATCCAGCGCAACATTCGCCCCAACACCCGTGTACTGGGCATGACCTGGGTGCAATCCGGCAGCGGCGTAAAACTGCCCATCGGTGAGATCGGCAAGCTGGTGGACGAACACAACCGCAACCGCGACGAGCCGGACCGCCTGCTCTATATCGTCGATGGTGTGCACGGCTTCGGCGTGGAAGACCTCGACTTCCCCGCTATGCACTGCGACTTCTTCATCGCTGGCACTCACAAATGGATGTTCGGCCCGCGCGGCACCGGCCTGGTATGCGCCCGCGAGACCGAAAACAAATACGTCACACCGATGATTCCGACCTTCTCCGAAGACAAAAACTTCGCCACGACCATGACGCCCGGCGGCTACCACGCCTTCGAACATCGCTGGGCCGCCGACGAAGCCTTCAAGTTGCACCTGCAACTGGGCAAGGCGCCGGTGCAGGCACGTATCCATGCCCTCAACACCGAACTCAAGGACCAACTGCTGGCCCACCCGCAGATCGAACTGGTGACACCGCGCAGCCCCGACCTGTCAGCCGGATTCACTTTCTTTCGGGTCAAGGATCAGAACAGCGATGCCGTCGCGGCCTACCTGATGAAAAACCGCGTGGTGGTGGACGCGGTGGACCGTGACGTTGGCCCGGTGATTCGCACCTCGCCGGGCCTGCTTAACAACTCCGATGAGATCCAGCGCTTCATGACCCTGCTGAGCCAGCGGTTATGACCCCTTTTCCCTTTGAACGAGACGCCTCCATGATGCCATCCCGACTCAAACCGCTCACCGCATTGGCACTCACCGCCCTGTGCGGCGCCCTGCTGCCCGGCCTGGCCCAGGCCGCTGCCCCACAACCGGGCAAGGTCTTCAAAGACTGCAAGGACTGCCCGGAAATGGTGGTGCTTCCCGCCGGCACCTTCACCATGGGTACGCCGGACGACGAAGTGGGCCGCGAGCCTGACGAAGGCCCGATGCACGAGGTGACCTTCGCCAAGCCGTTCGCCATGAGCCGCTTCCATGTCACCGCCGGCGAATGGGACAGCTACGTGCGCCAGACCGGGGTCAAGATCGCCAATGGCGACGACCGCCCCGGCCGCGAATGCATCGCCAGCAAGCCGCGCTATCCCCAGGGGCCACGGCAGCCGGCGGTGTGCATGGACATGGACGACATCAAGCAGTACGTGAGCTGGCTGTCGAAGAAGACCGGGCACACGTACCAGATGGTCAGCGAAGCCCAACGCGAATACGCCGCCCGCGCCGGCACCACCGGCCCGTTCCCCTTCCCGTTCGACGAAGGCAAGGGCTACAGCATCGCCCAGCACGCCAACACCTACGGCCCGGCGGACGGCTACAGCTATTCGTCGCCCGTGGGCAGTTACCCCCCGAATGCCTTTGGCATGTATGACATGCACGGCAATGTGTATGAGCGGGTGGCTGATTGCGAGCATCCGAACTACGTCGGCGCGCCAACTGATGGCAGCGCCTGGGTGGAGCCCAACTGCGAGGCCTACCAGATCCGTGGTAATGACTGGGGCGAGGCGCCGGTGTTTTCACGCTCGGGCAATCGCAACAACATCTACCCGCAGACTCGCGGGGACTGGATCGGCTTTCGGGTCGTGCGCGAGCTCTAATACCTTGTAGGAGCGAGGGGGACGCCTAGTTCTTGCTCGCGAAAAACTCATAAACGCCGCGTGTACTCAGGAAGCACGCGTCATCGTTGACGTTTTTCGCGAGCAAGCTCGCTCCTACAGGGCTAGCGTCCGCAGGTTCAGCCTTGTTTGGCCAACAGCTCCAAGCCTTCATGCAGCGCCGGGAACAGGCTGTTGTTGAAGTTGTTCCAGCGCAACTCAAGGATGGTGTCTTCGGGCGAAATCTGGGTCTTGAGCACGTCGTGAAACACCTCTCCCGAGTCGATGCCGTTATCCACGTAGTGGAATGACGCACCGGTCCAATACAACGGCTCGCACGCCTGAGTCGCTTTGGTTGCCCAGTCGGTGATCGCCTGCCCACGTGCGCCGTACAGCGCATTCCAGGTGGCGTACGCCCCACGGCGTTCGTAAGGCGATTCGATGCGAGTGATGCCCGGATGAATGTTCATGATGCGCCGCGCAAACGGCGCACCCGGGCGCACCAGTTCGTCGAGGATCACCAGCAAACCATCCAGCACCACGATGTCAGCCTTCAACTCCACCAGGGTGTCATGCAGCCGACGCTCGAAATCCTGCTTGCCGGCGACATGTTCGGCGCTGCCTCGTGGCAGACGACGATAGGTCGACGGCACGCTGAGCAGCAGGTCGTTGACCAACGTGCCCTGCACACGCAAGTCCGCCGGGTACAGCCACTGGCGACCCGGCTGGTAGGCGAAGCCGTAGTCCGCCACCAACTGCTGGTCCCGCGGGTTGTGCTCATCGTCGTCATACACCACGCCTACGAGGTTGTAAGCCTCGCCCAGCGACGTGTCGTTGAGCGAGCCCACCAGAAACTCCAGCACCGATTTCATATAGCGCTCGTGGTCTTTATAGGCCACCGGCTGCCCCGCCTTGTCGGCGGCGGCATTTCTCAGGGACCAGACATACACCAGGTTCTTTTTCGTCATGTGTTTCGCTCTCGCTCAAAGGGCCACGCACGGCATTGATACACGTGCGCCTACAGAACAAGAACGAACCAGGCCCCGGGCAATTTATCGCTCACTGCCACCGCCCGGCACGCCGCGCTAAATAGTCACGCCACAGCTTCGTTTGTCATGGGTAAGGGTCTGTGTGCCCAGCCCCCTCTTTTCACTTTCCGGGAAGTATTTATGACCGACCCCAAGCGCGGCGCCTTCAAAGGTTTGCTCGCATTGCTCAGGCCCTTTCGCACCATCGTGACGGTCTCCGTCGCCCTTGGCATGGCGGGCGGCCTGGCCATTACCTTGCTGTTGGCGACGATTAACAATGCCCTGCATTCGGCGGGGGGGATGACTCAGGGTGTGGTGTTGACCTTCGCCGCGTTGTGCGTGGTGGCGCTGGTCAGCTCGATCATTTCCGACATCGGCACCAACTACGTCGGGCAACGGATCATTGCCGCCCTGCGCAAGGACCTGGGTGAAAAGGTGCTGTCAGCGCCCATCGGGCAGATCGAGCAATATCGCTCTCACCGCCTGATCCCGGTGCTGACCCACGACGTGGACACCATCAGCGACTTTTCCTTTGCCTTCACGCCCCTGGCCATCGCCGCCACCGTTACCCTGGGATGCCTGGGTTACCTGGCTTACCTGTCCGTGCCGATGTTCCTGATGATGGTGGTCGCAATCATCATCGGCAGCGCCGTGCAATTCATCGCGGGCGGCAAAGGCATCCAGGGCTTCGATCTGGCCCGCAGCCACGAAGATGAATTGCAGCGTTACTACAATGCGATTGCTTCGGGAGCCAAGGAACTGCGCATGCACCGTCCGCGGCGGTTTCGCATGAACACCCACCGCATCCAGGAAACCGCAGACCGCATCAGCGATATCCAGGTGCGTTCAGTCAACATCTATATCCTGGCCAAGACCTTTGGCTCGATGCTGTTCTTCGTGGTCATCGGCCTGGCCCTGGCGATGCAGGCCTACAACCCCAACCCCGACCCCACGGTGATTACCGGCTTCGTGCTGGTACTGCTGTATATGAAAGGCCCGTTGGAGCACCTGCTGGGTTACTTGCCCGTGGTTGGCAAGGCGAAGATTGCCTTCGGGCGCATCAGCGAACTGTCGGAACGTTTTTCTTCGCCCGAGCCCCACTTGTTGATGGACGACAGTGAAGCGCCGAAGCCTGTGGTCAACAGCCTTGAACTGCGCGGCGTCAGCTACAGCCCGCCAGCGGTTGAAGGCAGCCAACCGTTCCACCTGGGGCCGATCAACCTGAGCATCAAGCAAGGCGATATCGTGTTTGTCGTGGGCGAGAATGGTAGCGGCAAGACCACCCTGATCAAGCTGCTGCTGGGCCTGTATCCACCTCAGGCGGGTGAGATCCTGCTCAACGGTACAGCGGTGACCGACCCAGAGCGCGACGATTATCGCCAGTTGTTTACCACAGTGTTTTCCGACTATTACCTGTTCGATGACCTGGTACAAGGCAGCGCCACCCAGTCCCTGGACAGCGCCACCAAATACCTTGAGCGCCTGGAAATCGCGCACAAGGTCAGCGTCAAGGACGGCGTGTTCAGCACCACTGACCTGTCCACCGGCCAACGCAAGCGCCTGGCCCTGGTCAATGCCTGGCTGGAAGAGCGCCCGGTACTGGTGTTCGACGAGTGGGCCGCCGACCAGGACCCGGCCTTCCGCCGCATCTTCTACACCGAGCTGCTGCCGGACCTCAAACGCCTGGGCAAGACCATCATCGTGATCAGCCACGATGATCGTTATTTCGACATCGCCGATCATCTGGTGCGCCTGCGCGCCGGTCAGGTGGTGCATGAGATGGAGCCTGCATGAAGTACCGGAATAATTTTTTCCGGTTTTGCGAAGTAGGAACGTCTCACTAGTGGTAATGAGAACTAACCTCAATAAACACTTAGAATTGCCCACTTAAAACATAGAAGAGAAAGCATCCATGCCAGCACGACTCGGTCTCAGCCCCCTGAGCAAAGCGCTATCTATGCGCCGGGCCCTGAACATCAACCTCTTGCCCAGTGCCTTGGCGTTGGCTGTGTCGATGCCGATTGCAGCCTATGTGCAGGCCCAGGAGATCGAGTTGAATATTCCTGCGCAGTCGCTGGGGAGCGCACTGCAGGAATTTGGCCGCCAGACCAATGTGCAAGTGCTCTACAGCCCGGGCGATGTGCAGGGCAAGAACAGCCCCGCCGTCAAGGGCAAGATGCAGCCGCAGCAGGCCATAGCTGCATTGCTGGCCGGTAGCCAGACTACCTATAACCTCAATGGCAATACCTTGACCGTCACTGCTGCTGGCAGCGGTGGCGGGCTGGAGCTGAGCCCGACGCAAGTGACTGGCAACATGCTGGGTAACGTCACCGAGAATACCGGCTCCTATACGCCAGGCTCGATTGCCACCGCAACGCGCCTGGTCCTGACGCCCAAGGAAACCCCGCAATCGGTGACCGTGGTCACGCGTCAGCACATGGACGACTTTGGTCTGAACAGTGTCGACGACGTGATGCGCCACACGCCGGGCATTACCGTTTCAGCCTTCGATACTGAGCGCAGCAACTACTACGCTCGTGGTTTCTCTATCAACAACTTCCAATATGACGGGATCCCTTCCACCGCGCGCAACGTGGCTTACTCGGCGGGGAACACGCTGAGCGACATGGCGATCTACGACCGTGTTGAAGTACTCAAGGGCGCGACTGGCCTGCTGACCGGTGCTGGTTCACTGGGGGCCACCATCAACCTGGTACGCAAAAAGCCGACCTCTGAGTTCCAAGGTCATGCCACGCTGGGTGCCGGTTCGTGGGACAACTACCGCAGCGAGTTGGATGTGAGTGGCCCGCTGACCGAGACCGGCAATATCCGTGGCCGGGCCGTCGCCGCCTATCAGGACAAACACTCGTTCATGGACCGCTACGAGCGCAAAAGCCCGACTTACTACGGCATCATGGAGTTCGACCTGTCTCCCGATACCCTGCTGACAGTCGGCGGCGATTATCAGGACAGCCTGCCGAAAGGCTCATCCTGGTCGGGCAGTTTCCCATTGATCGACGCCCAGGGTAATCGCAACGACGTCAAGCGCTCGTTCAACAACGCGGCCGACTGGAGCAGTTGGGAGCAATACACCCGCACCGTCTTCGCCATGTTGGAGCACGACCTGGGGGATGGCTGGATAACCAAACTGCAACTGGATCACAAGATCAACGGCTACCACGCACTCATGGGTTCCATTCAGGGTGACACCCCGGGATTGGATGGTAAGTCACAGCTGACTTCGGGCAAATACACCGGTGAAACCGTCAGTGACTCCGCCGATCTGTATGTGAGCGGCCCCTTCAGCCTGGGAGGCAGGGAGCATGAACTGGTATTCGGCGGTTCCATCAGCGCTTCGGAATGGAATGGCAATGGTTACTGGAACCTCGCCCCCAACCTGGTGGACTTCAATAACTGGCACGGCAACGCACCGCAACCTGATTGGGGCAAACCACAATCGAAAATCGACGACACCGTCCGCCAGACCGGCATGTACATGACAACACGGCTGAACCTTGCTGACGACCTGAAGCTGCTGCTCGGTGGCCGGGTAGTCAACTACACGGTGACCGGCTACAACCCTACCTATCGCGAGTCAGGACGCTTCGTACCTTATGTCGGTGCGGTGTACGACCTGAATGACACCTACTCGGTTTACGCCAGCTACACCGATATTTTCATGCCCCAGGAAAGCTATAACCGCGACAGGGACAACAAGCTGCTTGAGCCGGACGAAGGCCAGAATTGGGAGTTGGGTGTAAAGGCCGACTTCCTGGATGGTCGTGTAAACGCCAGTGCGGCCTACTTCGAGATCCATGAAGACAACCGTTCCGTTTCGGACGATGACTACAACAACTTGAAACCTACCCCCTCGAACTACGCGTTCAAAGGCACCCAGGCCGTGACGAAGGGGTACGAGCTGGAGATGTCCGGCGAACTGGCTCCGGGCTGGCAGCTCCAGGCTGGCTATACGCACAAGATTGTGCGTGACGACAAAGACGTCAAGATTTCCACTTTCGAACCCGAAGACCAGGTCAGCCTGTACACCACTTACAAGCTCAAGGGTAATCTTGACAAGTTGACCGTTGGCGGTGGCGCTCGCTGGCAGAGCGTTGGCTGGCAGAATATCTATAACTCTCCCCGTGGTGGCTACGAGGAGTTCTCTCAAGAAGCGTACTGGTTGGTGGACCTGATGACCCGTTATCAATTCACTAAAAACGTGTCGGCGACGCTGAACATCAACAACGTTTTCGACAAGTCTTATTACACCAACATCGGCTTCTACAATTCTGCCGCTTATGGTGAACCCCGTAACTTCATGCTCAGCACTCGCTGGGACTTCTAAAGCAGGATCAGACGCCCCGAGGCAATGACTGCCCGGGGCGTTTTGTTTGTCCGAATACTATAGAGAGGGCCATAAAAAAGCCCCCAGTCGCTCAAGGTGACTGGGGGCTTTTCATATTGGCCTCTGGTCAGCTCATCGCGGCAGCGAAGCTATGGACGAACTCTGCGTTATCGATTAATCGGTCATGGCTGGTCTCGATCAACACTGAGCGCTCGATCGTTGATTGCACTGCAACTTCCAGCATGCTCGCCTCAATCAATTGATGATGTACCCCAGTACGACTCAAGGTCGCCCACCAGCAACTTATCGGTGCCTTGATCGCCTTGAAGTCGGCCTCGTGCAGGCGCTGCCCGAGAATGCGGTCAACCTCCCAGGAGATCTGCGCTTCGTGGCCACTGAGCAACTCATCCTTGAGCTCGCCAAAACGCGAGCCCAGGGTTTCCTCGGCCCAGTGGCTGAATGCAGTCCATTGCTCGCCTTCTGCAGCCTCGAAGCATTGCAGCTCGGACCAGTGGGCATGAATCTGCTGGGAGAACTCAGGGAACATCACCTCCAACAGTTCCACACGCCGTTCATTGGCAGAAATATCTCTTTCGTCAACCATCACCGCCGTATCCCAAAACGGCTTGACCCACTGCGGCGGGGATGCGTCGATCCAGCCAACACACTCGACCTGTCGGCCCGCCTGCTCCAGGCCATAGGCGACTTCCATCGCCAGGTTGCCCCCCAGCGACCAACCGGCCAAACGGAACGGACCCTCGGGCTGAGCCTTCAACAATTGCGTCGTGTAGTCCTCGACCATTGCAGCCCAGGCTGGCACCTCGCTGCCCTCCTCGGCCAAGGCGCGACACATCACCCCCATCACCGGCCTGTGCTCACGCAACGCAAGGGCAATCGCCTTGTAACAATGCACCGAGCCATAGCTGGGATGGAACAGGTACAACGGTGTTCCACGGCTTTGACTGTTGAGCCTCACGATCAACGAACTGCCAGCGCTTCCCTCAAGGCAAGCCGCCTGCCCTGCGACGCTCGGATTGAGCATCAACTGACTCACCGACAGCTCCACGCCAACAGCTTTGCGGATGCGCTCCTTGAGCATCAGGACCAGCAACGAATGCCCGCCCAACTCGAAGAAGTTATCTTCGACACTCACCTGCTCAAGCTCCAGGACTTCGCGCCAAATGGCTACAAGTGTTTGCTCCAGCGTATTGCGCGCTGCGACGAAGTGCCGTTCGTGCAAGTTTGAATCCGGCGCAGGCAAAGCCTTGCGATCCAGTTTGCCGTTGGGGCTCAGTGGCATATGGTCCAGCAGTACCCACTGCGCAGGCACCATGTAGTCCGGCACATGTGCCAATAAATGAGTGCTCAGTACATCACGCCAGGCGAGTGTCGAATCCTGCAGCACCAGATAGCCAACGAGAAACTTGCCTCCATGCACTTGCACCGAGGCTTCGCGCACCAGTGGATGCTCCAGCAAGCGCGCCTCGATCTCACCCAGCTCTATGCGCAAACCGCGTAGTTTTACTTGATGATCCAGGCGCCCGATGTATTCGATCACGCCATCCCTGCGCTGTCGCACGCGGTCGCCGGTACGATACAACCGCGTGCCAGGCTGGAACGGGCACGGTACAAACCGCTCTGCGGTCAGGCTGGGACGTCGATGGTAACTGCGTGCCAGCCCGACGCCCCCCAGGTACAACTCGCCCGCAACGCCCACCGCGACTGGCTGCAACTGCGCATCCAGCACGTAAGTGCGCAGATTGGAAATGGGTCTGCCAATCGGCACGCTGTCACGATGCTCATCGACGCACGTCCAGTGAGTCACATCAATCGCAGCCTCGGTCGGTCCATACAGGTTGAACAAGCCTGTATTCGGCAGCTCGGCGAATACGTGTTGCTGCACCCCCACCGGCAAGGCTTCGCCACTACAGATGATACGGCGCAACCCCTGACAGCTGGCCACCTGTGAATCCTGCAGGAATGCGTGCAGCATGGAAGGCACGAAATGCAGGGTGGTCACTTGGTGCCGATTGATCAACCCCACCAACTTCGATGGATCCCGATGATCTCCAGGGGCCGCTACCACCAGCCGTGCACCGGTCATCAAGGGCCAGAAAAACTCCCATACCGACACGTCAAAACTGAACGGTGTCTTTTGCAACACCGTATCTTCGGCGCCGAGCGTATAAGCCTGTTGCATCCATAGCAACCGATTGGTCAACGCACAGTGACGGTTACCCGCCCCTTTCGGCTGGCCGGTGGAACCGGAGGTGTAAATGACGTAAGCGAGATTTTCCGCGTCTACGGCCACATCAGGATCGGTATCGGCATACTCGCTCAACCAGTGATCGTCGGGCTCGACCACCAGACAGTGCGAGGGCGCGCTGACCGGTAAGGCTTGTAACAAATGCGCCTGCGTCAGCAGCAGCGGTACGTTGCTGTCTTGCAGCATGTAGGCCAGGCGTTCGCGCGGGTAGTCCGGGTCCAGCGGTACATAGGCGCCACCTGCCTTAAGCACAGCCAGAAGTGCTACCACCATTTCAATGGAGCGTTCCATCGCCACACCTACCAACACATCAGGCGCGACACCGGCCTGGATCAAGCGGTGCGCCAATCGATTGGCTCGTGCATTCAACTGCGTATAACTCAGTGTCTGAGCGCCAAACACCAAAGCCTGGGCATTCGGTGTGCGCCGCACTTGCACTTCGATCAGCCTCTGCACGCTGTCTTCCAACCGATAATCCTGCGCTGTGTCGTTCCACTGTTCGACTATCACCTGATGCTCAAGCGGTTCCAACAGCGGTAGCTGAGCGACACGTTGGTGAGGGTCATCCAACATGGCCTGCAACAGGTTCTGCCAATGGCGCGCCATGCGATTGGGCGTGGCGGCATCGAACAGGTCGGTCGCATAAGTCAGGGTTGCCCATAGCCCATCGACGGTTTCCTGTGTGTCCAGGCTCAAATCGAACTGCGCGGTTTGCGTGCCCCACTCCAAGCCTTCAATCCTCAGGTCGGGTAGTTGCTGGCTCGTACTGGCTAGACGCGCTTGACTCTGATGATTGAAAAGCACCTGAAACAACGGATTGCGGCTCAAGCTGCGTTCAGGTTGCAGGGCTTCGACCAATTGCTCGAACGGCAAGTCCTGATGGCTTTGGGCGTCCAACGCCCGGTGCTTGGCCTGCTGCAACAGCTGGGTGACCGTCAGCTGCGCATCGAAATCGCCCTTTAGCACTTGGGTGTTGACGAAAAAACCTACCAGGCGCTCGGTTTCGACCCGGTTACGATTCGCAATAGGCACACCCACGCGAATATCCTGCTGCCCGCTGTAGCGGTGCAGTAGAGCCTGGAACGACGCCAACAAAACAATGAACAGCGTGACATCCTCACGCTGCGCCAGGGCCTTGAGCCCCGCCACTAATGCCGGTGCAAGCTTGATCTCCAGGCTTGCACCACGAAAGCTCTGCACCGAAGGTCGCGGCCGATCAAGGGGTAGCTCCAACACTGACGGCTCACCGCCAAGCAGAGCCTGCCAGTAACCCATTTGCCGATCGCGTTCACCACCCGTCATCCAGTCACGCTGCCACTGGGCATAGTCAGCATATTGAATCGGCAATGCCGGCAGTTGCAGGTCCTGGCCCTGGCTGTAGGCGGCATAAAGTTGCACCAACTCATCCACCATCACCTGCATTGACCAGCCATCGGAAACGATATGGTGCTGCACGAGCACCAACACATGGTCGTCTTCGGCCAGGCGCAACAAGGTTACGCGCAGCAACGGCCCTTGCTGCAGATCGAAAGGTTGCGCGATCTCGGTCTCTACCCGACGCTGCAGGTCCGCCTCATTGACCTGCTCATGAAGGATGGCCACAGTGCCGTTTTCACGGATTATCTGGAAGGCCTGCCCTTCGTCCTGATGTACCTGCGTTCGCAGGCTTTCATGACGGGCTACCAGACTGTCGAAACTGCGTTGCAAAGCCGCATGATCCAGCCAGCCACGCAAGCGCAAGGTGCTGGGTACATGGTAGGCCGCACTGTGCGGATCCAATTGCCAGAGAAACCACTGGCGCTCCTGGGCATAAGACAGCGCCAACGGCTGTTGACGGCTGACCGGCAGGATCTGAAGCACACTTGCCTGTGATTCATGGGAGTTGCACAGGGTCTCGACAAACCCCTGCAGTCGCGGTTGCTCAAACATTGTTCTGAGGGGTACTTCCCGACCCAACAGTTGACGCAGGCGGGAAATTACCTGCATCGCCAATAATGAATGCCCCCCCGATTCAAAAAAGTGATCGGCCAGACCGACACGCTCCACGCCCAGGATCTGGGCCCAGATGGCCGCCACCTGTTGCTCCAACTCGCTCTCGGGCGCCACATACACCTGCTGCATCTGGCTCACATCCGGCAGCGGCAAGCCCTTGCGGTCGAGCTTGCCGTTGGGGGTCAGCGGCATACGCTCAAGGAACATCAAATGCGTCGGCACCATGTAGTCCGGCAAGCGGGTTTTCAAGGCGCGCCGCAAGGTTTCGCGACCGTTTGATTGAGCGACAGCATCATCCAGGAGCGTCGGGTCCAGTGGTACGACATAGGCCACCAGTTGTTTGCCGGTCGGCCCCTCCTGAGCCACCACCACGGTTTCACCGACACTGGCTTGCTCACGCAAGCGCGCTTCGATTTCCCCCAGTTCGATACGGAAACCGCGGATCTTCACCTGATGGTCGACACGGCCCAGGTAATCCACTACGCCATCCGGACGCCCGCGGGTCAGGTCGCCGCTGCGATACACGCGACTGCCGGGCTTGCCGAACGGGTCCGGCACGAAACGCTCGGCAGTCAGTGCCGGGCGCTCCAGATAACCCCGGGCCACGCCCTCGCCGCCCAGGTACAACTCGCCGGCCACGCCGATAGGTTGCAGGTTCAGCTGCGCGTCCAATACATAACCGCTGCGGTTACCCAACAAGGTGCCGATGGGCGCGTAGACGGCTCCGCAAGGGTCGCCCTTGCGTGCCTTCCACAGCAGCGGCGTGACCACGGTTTCGGTCGGGCCGTAGCCGTTGAACAGGTATTTGGGTTTCAGCGCGCGCCACGCCAGGTCATAGCTGGCTTGAGCAACGGCATCACCACCGAAGCAGTACACCCGCACTGCCGGCGGGTTGCCGTCGCGCTCGGCATGTTCGGCCAACTGTTGCAGGTACACCGGTGGGAACACCGCCATGGTCACGTTGTGGCGATGCATTTGCTCATAGGTGTATTCCGGCAGCCACAGGCTGTCATCACGGATCAACACGCTGGCGCCGTTGATCAGCGGGTGCATCCAGCCTTCGTGGGAACCGTCGAAGGCGAAGGACATGAAGTGCAGTTCGCAATCGGCCGGTGAGGTCTCATAACGCTCGCCAGTGGCGATGATATGCGCCACCAACGGCCCATGAGCCACCGCCACGCCCTTGGGCAAACCGGTGGAGCCGGAGGTGTAGATCACGTAGGCAAGGTTGTCGCCGTCCAGAGCCACAGTCGGGGCCGTATCGCTGTAATCCGACCAGGCTTGCACCTGATCCACCGCCAAGGCGTCGAGGCCGTCCGGGATCGGCAACCGGTGTTGCACGGCCGAATGGGTCAACAGCAATTTCGAACGGCTGTCTTGCATCATGTACAGCAGGCGATCACGCGGGTATTCGATATCCAGCGGCACATACACACCGCCGGCTTTCATCACCGCCAGGAACGCCACCATGATTTCGGCACTGCGCGGCATGGCGATGGCCACCCGTACTTCCGGGCCGACCCCACGGGCGATCAGGGCATGGGCCAGGCGGTTGGCCTGGCGATCCAGTTCGCCGTAGCTCAGGGTTTGCGCGTCGAACTTCACCGCCACCGCAGTCGGGTTTGCCCGGGCGCGATCGGCAAACAGTTGATGCACCAGGCGCTCGGCCGAAAAGCCAGACTCCGTGCGGTTCCACAGTTGCAGGATCTGTTGTTGTTCGGTCGCGTCCAGCAAGCTTAACTGGCTGAGCTGCTGCCGTGGGTTGGCGACCATACCTTGCAGCAGGTTCTGCCAGTGACGCGCCATGCGTTGCACGGTGCTGGCTTCGAACAGGTCCTGGGCATAACCCAAGGTGGCCCATATACCTTCGGTGGACTCCTGAATATCCAGGTCCAGGTCGAAATGTGCGGTCTTGCTGTCCCAGTCCAGCCCTTCTACCCGCAGCCCTGGCAATTGGTGCTGAACCTGAGCCTGGCCGACGTCAGTCTGATGATTGAACATGACCTGGAACAGCGGGTTGTGGCTCAGGCTACGCTCAGGTTGCAGGGCTTCCACCAGTTGTTCGAACGGCAAATCCTGGTGGGCCTGGGCTTGCAGGGCGCGTTGCCGAACGTGCTGCAGCAACAGCTCGACACTCATTTGCCCATGCACATCCGCCTTGAGCACCTGAGTGTTGACGAAGAAGCCAATCAAGCGCTCGGTCTCGCTGCGATTGCGGTTGGCAATCGGCACGCCGACACGTATTTCTTCCTGGCCGCTGTAGCGGTGCAACAAGGTCTGGAACGATGCCAGCAACAACATGAACAGGGTCACGCCCTGCTGGTGGGCCAAAGCCTTGAGCCCCTGGGTGAGTTCGGGCGCCAGCTCGAACGCCAGGCGCGCGCCGCGGTGGCTCTGCACAGCCGGGCGCTGATGATCGAACGGCAACTCCAGCACGCTCTGCTCACCGCCCAACAGTTCACGCCAGTAGGCCAGTTGACGTTGCTTTTCACCGGCGTCCATCCAACTGCGCTGCCATACGGCATAGTCGGCATACTGGATCGGCAGCGCCGGCAACTGCACGTCCTGGCCCTGGCTGTAACCGGCATACAACTGCACCAGTTCCTCGACCACCAACTGCATCGACCAACCATCGGAGACGATGTGATGCTGCACCAACACCAACACATGCTCGTCGGCGGCCAGGCGCAACAGCGTGACGCGCAGCAACGGGCCTTGTTGCAGGTCGAACGGCTGGGCGATCAGCGCTTGCACCCTGGCTTTGAGCTGGGCGTCATCGACATCAGCCTGGGTGATCGGCAAGGACATTGGCGGCTCAATCACTTGCACCGCGCCGTCTTGATCCTGGCGGATATGGGTGCGCAGGCTTTCATGGCGCGCCAGCAAGCTATCGAAACTGCGTTGCAACGCAGCCAGGTCCAATTGCCCTTTCAGGCGCAGCGCGCTGGGAATGTGATATACCGCGCTGCGGGGTTCCAGTTGCCAGAGAAACCATTGCCGCTCCTGGGCGTAAGACAGTGGCAACGGCTGCACGCGCCCCGCCGGCAGTAGGGCCGGCGCCGTTGGCAATAGGCTCTCCTGGGTTTGCAAGGCCGCGACAAACGCCTCCAGCCGCGGGTGTTCGAACACGGCTTTGAGCGGCACTTCCAGGCTCAGGGTCTGGCGGATGCGTGACACCACCTGCATTGCCAACAGGGAATGCCCTCCCAGTTCGAAGAAGTGCTGGTTCAAGCCCACCCGTTGGGCCCCCAGAATAGCCGCCCAGATCGCCGCCACCTGTTGTTGCAACGGGGTGACCGGCGCTCGCCAATCCTGTTGTTCCACGCTGGCATCTGGCTTGGGCAGGGCCTGGCGATCCAGCTTGCCGTTGGGGTTGAGCGGCATGCGGTCGAGGAAGATCAGGTGCGCCGGCACCATGTAGTCCGGCAGGTGGTCGCGCAAGGTGGCCATCAGTTGTTCGCCCACCTCGGCGCGCTCGGTTTCAGACAGCGTCTGCGCAGGTACCAGGTAGGCCAGCAGTTGGTTGTCGGCAGCCAGCAACAGCGCTTCACGCACACTGTCCTGGGCCAGCAGCACGGTTTCGATTTCACCCAGTTCAATGCGGAAACCACGGACCTTGACCTGATGATCGACCCGCCCGACATATTCCACCACGCCATCGGCGCGATAGCGCGCCAGGTCGCCAGTGCGGTACAGGCGCTCGCCGGATGGGCTGAACGGATCAGCGACAAAGCGCTCGGCGGTCAGGCCTGGCCGTTGCAAATACGCACGGGCCAAGCCATTGGCGCTGGCGATATAGAGTTCACCCACGGCGCCCAGCGGTAGCAGGTTCAGGTCACGGTCCAGCACATACAGGCCACGCCCTGGCAGCGCCCGGCCAATGGGGCTGGCACCGCCGGCGCCGACGGCGCTCGGGTCAGTGCAGTCCAGCACGCTGGAAACCACGGTGGCCTCGGTAGGCCCGTAGGTATTGAGCAAGCGCACATGGCCGAGCCCGGCGCGCTGCCACAATAGTGGGCCGTCCAACGGCATGGCTTCGCCGCCGATATGGATCTGGCGCAAGGCACCATAGGTTCTTGGGCCTGCTGCCAGGCAATCTTGCAGGAACAGCTTCCAGTAGGCCGTGGGCAAGTCGGCCAGGGTAATGCCCTGGGCGATGATCTGCCGATACAGCTCGGCACCGTCCCATAACTGCGGGCCACGCAGTACCACGGTGGCGCCGAGGGTCAGGGCTGGATATAGCTGCTCGACGAAACCGTCGAAGTTCAAGGTGGCAAACTGCAGCACTCGGTCCTGGGCAACCAGTTGCGAGTAATCCGCCGCGATGCCAGCAAACTCACTCAGTGCAGCCTGGCTGATGGCAACCCCCTTGGGCTTGCCTGTGGAGCCGGAGGTGTAGATCACATACGCCAGGCTCTGGGGCTCGACATCAACCGGTAAATTACTGTCGGCACACAACGCCAACTGCGCCTGGACCAGGTCGATGTCCACCGCCAGCACCCGGGCCGGCAACGGCAGACGCCCATTCAGGTGGGATTGGGTCAACACCAGGCCCACACCACTGTCCTCAAGCATATGCGCCAGGCGTTCGCGGGGGTACTCAGGGTCCAGCGGCACATAGGCCGCTCCTGTCTTGAGCACCGCGAGCAAGCTGACCACCATGGCAAAGGAGCGCTCCACGGCGATCCCCACCAGCCCTTGAGAGCCGACGCCCTGAGCCAGCAGGTAATGCGCCAGGCGGTTGGCCTGACGGTTCAGTTCTCCATAGCTGAGGGCCTGCTCATCCAGGGCCAGGGCCTGACGTTCCGGCTGCCGATCAGCCTGGGCTTCAAACAGCCGGTGTACAGCCTCAAAGGGGGTGACACCAGCCGGGGTGTTCCAGGCTTGGAGCATCCTGTGTTGCTCAGCGGCGCTCGCCATCGGCAGTTCGCAGAGGCGGCTGCGGGGTGCACTCACCACCGCCTGCAGCAGGTGCTGCCAATGTTGCGCCAAGCGCTCGATGGTGGCGGCATCGAACAGGTCGGTGGCGTAGGTCAGCGCGGCCCAAAGCCCGTCGGCGGATTCATGGGTATCCAGGCTCAGGTCAAAATGGGTGGTCTGGCTGTCCCAGTCCAGTTCCACCACACGCAGGCCCGGCAACTGTTGGCCTTCGCGGCCGCCCTGGGCCTCGGTCTGGTGGTTGAACATCACCTGGAACAACGGGTTATGGCTCAAGCTGCGTTCAGGCTGCAATGCCACCACCAGTTGCTCGAACGGCAGGTCCTGATGAGCCTGGGCCTCGAGGGCGCGGCGTTTGGTTTGTTGCAGCAGCTCGGCAAAGCTCATCTGCCCGTCAAGGTCAGCCTTGAGTACCTGGGTGTTGACAAAGAAGCCGATCAGCCGCTCGGTTTCGACGCGGTTTCGGTTGGCATTCGGCACGCCAATACGAATGTCCGACTGTCCACTGTAGCGATACAACAAGGCTTGGAACGACGCCAGCAGCAGCATGAACGCGGTCACGCCTTCTTGCTGCGCCAGGCGCTTGAGCCCCGCCACCAGTGCCGGTTGCAGATGCACCTGCAGGCTTGCACCGCGATGGCTTTGCTGCGCCGGGCGCGGGCGGTCAAGCGGCAATTCCAGCACCGGTTGCTCGCCGCCCAGCAGGGCCTGCCAATACGCGAGTTGGCGCGCCTGTTCCCCGGCTTCCATCCAGCCGCGTTGCCACAGCGCGTAGTCGGCGTACTGGATCGGCAGTTCCGGGAGTTGCAGGTCATGGCCCTGGCTATGGGCGGCGTAGAGCTGCACCAGTTCCTCCACCATCACCTGCATCGACCAGCCATCGGAGACGATGTGGTGCTGCACCATCACCAGCACATGCTCATCCTCGGCCAGTTGCAACAGCGTCACACGCAACAACGGCGCCTGGTGCAAATCGAACGGCCGCGCCACCTCCTCTTCCACCCGCGCCATCAACTGCGCTTGGTCGACATGCGCCTGCTGGATCTGCACCCGCGACTGCGGCATCACTGCCTGCCACAGGCGTTCATCGTCCTCGACCAATTGCGTGCGCAAGCTTTCATGCCGGGCCAGCAGGCTGTCGAAACTGCGTTGTAACGCTGCCAGGTCCAAGTGCCCGTGCAAACGCAGGGCGCCAGGGATGTGGTAGGCGGTGCTGTCCTTGTCCAGTTGCCAGAGGAACCACTGGCGTTCCTGGGCGTAAGACAACGTCGGTGTGTCGCTGTCGTGGCGGGTGGGAGCAATCGGCAGTTGAGCGAAACTCATGCCCCGGCTTTGCAGGCGCTGGTAAAACTGCTGGCGCTGCTCCAGAGGCAAGCGAAGAAAGCGCGACACCAGGTCGATATTAGGGTTGGAAAGCATGGTTCAAATCGCCTCTAGTTCGCTCAAAAAGTCACGAAGGTCATCAAAATCTTCCACGCTGCCGGCGCGGAAAGTGGCTGCGGCCTGCACGTAGGCGCGCAGCGATTCGGTCTGGAACAGTTCCATCAACGGTACGTCCAGGCCGAGCTCGGCCTGCACCCGCGAGGTAATCTGGATAGCCAGCAAGGAGTGACCACCGACATCAAAGAAGTTGTCGTTCAGGCCCACTTGCGGCAGGTGCAGGATGTCGGCCCAGATCGTGGCGATCTGCTGCTCCAACTCGCTCTGGGGCGCCACATACGCCTGCTGCATCTGGCTCGTATCCGGCACCGGCAGGCCTTTGCGGTCGAGCTTGCCGTTGGGGGTCAGCGGCATCTGCGCCAGGAATACGAAGTGGCTGGGCACCATGTAGTCCGGCAGGTCGGCTTTCAGGGCACGACGCAGGGCGTCACGGAACTCAACCTGGTCGGCCAGGCTGGCGTCGGCCGGTACCACATAGGCCACCAGTTGTTTGCCGGTCGGCCCCTCCTGGGCGACCACCACGGTTTCACCAACACTGGCTTGCTCACGCAAGCGCGCTTCGATTTCCCCCAGTTCGATACGGAAACCGCGGATCTTCACCTGATGGTCGACACGCCCCAGGTAATCCACCACGCCATCCGGACGCCCGCGGGTCAGGTCACCACTGCGATACACGCGACTGCCGGGCTTGCCGAACGGGTCCGGCACGAAACGCTCGGCAGTCAGTGCCGGGCGCTCCAGATAACCCCGGGCCACGCCCTCGCCGCCCAGGTACAACTCGCCGGCTACGCCGATGGGCTGCAGGTTCAGTTGCGCATCCAACACGTAGCCACTGCGGTTGCCCAACAAGGTGCCGATGGGCGCGTAGACAGCTCCGCAAGGGTCGCCCTTGCGTGCCTTCCACAGCAGCGGCGTGACCACGGTTTCGGTCGGGCCGTAGCCGTTGAACAGGTATTCAGGCTTCAGCGCGCGCCACGCCAGGTCATAGCTGGCTTGAGCAACGGCATCACCACCGAAGCAGTACACCCGCACTGCCGGCGGGTTGCCGTCGCGCTCGGCATGTTCGGCCAACTGTTGCAGGTACACCGGTGGGAACACCGCCATGGTCACGTTGTGGCGATGCATTTGCTCATAGGTGTATTCCGGCAGCCACAGGCTGTCATCACGGATCAACACGCTGGCGCCATTGATCAGCGGGTGCATCCAGCCTTCGTGGGAACCGTCGAAGGCGAAGGACATGAAGTGCAGTTCGCAATCGGCCGGGGAGGTTTCATAGCGCTCGCCAGTGGCGATGATATGCGCCACCAGCGGGCCGTGTGACACCGCCACGCCCTTGGGCAAACCGGTGGAGCCGGAGGTGTAGATCACGTAGGCAAGGTTGTCGCCGTCCAGCGCCACAGTCGGGGCCGTATCGCTGTAACCGGCCCACTCTTCGGTGCGATCAATCGCGAGGGTATCCAGACCCTCGGGGACTGGCAGTTGCTGCAACGCCCGGCTGTGAGTCAGCAGCAGTTGCGCACGGCTGTCTTGCATCATGTACAGCAGGCGATCACGTGGGTATTCGATATCCAGCGGCACATACACACCACCGGCTTTCATCACCGCCAGGAACGCCACCATGATCTCGGCACTGCGCGGCATGGCGATGGCCACCCGCACTTCCGCGCCGACGCCACGGGCGATCAGGGCACGGGCCAGGCGATTGGCCTGGCGATCCAGTTCACCGTAAGTCAGGGTTTGAGTATCGAATTTAACCGCCACTGCGTCCGGGGTTTGCCGGGCGCGATCGCCGACCAATTCATGCACCAGGCGCTCGGCTGAGAAGCCGGCGTCGGCCTGGTTCCACAGCTCAAGAATCTGCTGTTGCTCATCCTCGCCCAGCAAGCTCAATTGGCTGATGGGTTGCTGTGGGTCGATCACCATTGCCCGCAAGAGGTTCTGCCAATGCCCGGCCATGCGCTCGATGGTCGCCACAGCGAACAGATCGGTGGCATAACTCAGAGAGGCACGCAGGGCCGTCTGGCTTTCTTCCACATCCAGCGCCAGGTCGAACTGGGCCACGCCTTCGTCCAGATCCAGGACTTCGACGTGCAGGTCGGCCAGGCGATGCAGATGGCTGTCGGCAACGCTCACACGGTGGTTGAACAACACTTGGAACAACGGGCTCAGGCTAAGGCTGCGCTCCGGTTGCAATGCCTGCACAAGCTGTTCGAACGGCAGGTCCTGGTGAGCCTGGGCCTCCAGGGAGCGCTGACGCACTTGGTGCAGCAGTTGCTCGGTGCTCATTTGCCCGTGGATATCGGCCTTGAGCACTTGGGTGTTGACGAAGAAGCCGATCAACCCCTCGGTTTCCAGGCGATTGCGGTTGGCAATCGGCACGCCCACGCGCACATCTTCCTGGCCGCTGTAGCGATGCAGCAACGCCTGGTAAGACGCCAGCAGCAGCATCGGCAGCGTGACACCAGCGTGCTGCGCCAGTGTGCGCAAACTGCCCAACAACTCCGGATGCAACTCGATACCCAAGCGTGCGCCGCGATGGCTTGGCTGTGCCGGGCGCGGCTGGTCGAACGGCAACTCCAGCACCGGTTGCTCGCCGCTCAACTGCTCGCGCCAGTAGGCCAGTTGACGCGCCTGCTCACCCGCCTCCATCCAACCGCGCTGCCACACGGCATAATCGGCGTACTGGATCGGCAGCGCCGGCAATTGCACGTCCTGGCCTTGGCTGTTAGCGGCATACGCCTGCACCAACTCCTCGACCATCAACTGCATCGACCAGCCGTCAGAAACGATGTGATGCTGCACCAGCACCAGCACGTGGTCGTCCTCGGCCAGGCGCAGCAAGGTGGCCCGCAGCAGCGGCCCACGCAGCAGGTCGAAAGGCTGGGCGACCACCTGCGCGAGCCGCGCCTTGAGGCCGGCATAGTCGCTGTCGACCTGCTCGATATCGACCCGGCCCTGGGCGTCAATGACTTGAACCGCGCCGGTGGCGTCCTGACGGAAATACGTGCGCAGGCTTTCATGGCGAGCCAGCAAGCTATCAAAGCTCTCTTGCAGCGCGGTCAGGTCCAACGGCCCCTGCAAACGCAAGGCGCTGGGGATGTGATACGCGGCGCCGGCCGGGTCCAGTTGCCAGAGGAACCACTGGCGCTCCTGGGCATAAGATAGCGGCAGAGGCTGCGTGCGGTCTGCCTTGATCAACGCCGGCGCGGTGACGCCCTCCTCGCCCAAGGCTCGCACGAAATCACCCAGTAGCGGCTGTTCGAACAAGGCCTTGAGTGGGACTTCCAGCGCCAGGGCCTGACGCACCCGTGACACCACCCGCGTGGCCAGCAATGAATGCCCGCCCAACTCGAAGAAATGATCGTCGAGGCCCACTTGGGGCAACTCCAGTACCTCGGCCCAGATCGCCGCCACCTGCTGCTCGCGCGGGGTGACGGGCGCTACATGGCCCTTGAGCGACAGGCTGGCATCCGGTTTGGGCAATGCCTTGCGGTCGAGCTTACCGTTGGGGGTCAGCGGCAGGCTGTCGAGGAACAGCCACTGCGCGGGCACCATGTAGTCCGGCAAGCGCTCGCGCAGCGCGGTTTTATAGACCTGCGACGCCTGCGGCGCGGCGCTGACCAGGTAAGCGATCAGCCGGTCGTTATCGGCCAGCACCACGGCTTCGCGTACGCCGTCGAACTCACGCAAGCAGGCTTCGATTTCACCCAGCTCGATACGGAAACCCCGGACCTTGACCTGATGGTCGACGCGGCCGATGTATTCCACCACGCCGTCGGCCCGATAGCGTGCCAGGTCACCAGTACGGTACAGGCGTTCGCCCGGAACCCCAAACGGGTTGGGCACGAAGCGTTCAGCGGTCAGCGCCGGCTGCCCGTGATAACCCCGCGCCAGGCCGACACCGCCGATCAGCAGCTCACCGGACACACCTTGGGGGCAGGGCGTGAGACCGGCATTGAGGATGAACAAGCCGGTATTGGCGATGGGCCGTCCAACGAACGGCAATGCCTGATGCAAACGATGAGCCGCCGACCAGATGGTGGTTTCCGTCGGGCCATAGAGGTTCCACAGCGGGCCTTGCAGGTCGAGCATGCGCTGGGCCAAATCGACGGGCAGCGCTTCGCCACCGCACAGGCAGGCGATGTCACGCAGTGAATGAGCCCGTGGGCTGTCGAGCAACATGCGCCAGGTCGAGGGCGTGGCTTGCAGCACATTCGCCGCCTGACGCTGGGCCAGATCGAGGATCGCCTCGGGGTCGAGGGCCGTTGCCTGGGTGCTCAGCACCACGGTACCGCCGACACTCAGCGGCACATATAGCTCCAGGGCGAAGATGTCGAACGAGAAGGTGGTCAGCGACAACAGCCGCGCATCCTGGCCGATACTCAACGTGCCGGCCATGCCGCTGGTGAAGCTGCACAGCGCCTTGTGACGAACCATAACCCCTTTGGGCTTGCCAGTGGAGCCAGAGGTGTAGATCACGTAGGCCAGATGCTCCGGTGTCACGGCAACCTGGGGATTGTGCTGCGCTGTGCCGGCCTCCTCCACCATCAGCACCTGCACGCCGTGCGGCTGAGCCAGGTGCCCCAGCAGGTGCGGTTGCGTCAGCAATACCCGGGCGCGGCTGTCTTCAAGCATGTAGGCCAGGCGCTCTGCCGGGAATTGTGGGTCGAGCGGCACATAGGCGCCACCGGCCTTGAGGGTCGCGAGCAAGCCAACCACCATGTCCAGGGAACGCTCCACGTGCACCGCCACCAGCACGTCCGGGCCGACGCCCATGTCGATCAGACGATGGGCCAGCCGATTGGCGCGACGGTTGAGTTCGCCGTAGCTCAGGTGCTCGTCATTGAAGTGCAGCGCGATGGCTTCGGGTTGCGCCGCGGCCTGGGCCTCAAACAACTGGTGTACGCAGCGTTCGCGTGGGTAGTCGGTGTCGCTGCGGTTCCAGTCGTGCACCATGTGCTGCCATTGCGACGGGCTGAGCATCGCCAGGTCGTCCAAGGCCACCGAGGCATCCTGCAGGACTGCGCGCAGCAGGTTTTGCCAATGCTCGGCCAAGCGCTCCATGGTCGCCACGTCAAACAGATCCGTGGCGTAAGTCAGCGAGGCCCAGAGACCGTCCACCGATTCCTCGGTTTCCAGGTTCAGGTCGAATTGCGTGCTGTGACCGGCCCAATCCACGGGCTGCAAAGCCAGGCCGGGCAATTGCACCGGGGCTGAACGCAGGCTGTCCTGATGGTTGAACATCACCTGGAACAGCGGGTTATGGCTCAGGCTGCGCTCGGGCTGCAACACTTGCACGAGCTGCTCGAACGGCAGGTCCTGATGGGCCTGCGCCTCCAGGGCACGCTGCTTGACCTGGGCCAGCAACTGGTCGAACGGCATCTGCCCGTGCACGTCAGCTTGCAGCACCTGGGTGTTGACGAAAAAGCCCAGCAGTCGCTCGGTTTCGAAGCGATTACGGTTGGCGACCGGTACGCCGACACGCACCTGTGCCTGGCCGCTGTAGCGGTGCAGCAAGGTCTGGAACGAGGCCAGCAACAGCATGAACAGCGTCACGTCCTGACGCTTGGCCAGGGTCTTGAGTTCAGTCAGCAGCGCACGCTCCAGATGAATCTGGCGGCGCGCGCCACGATGGCTCTGCACTGCGGGGCGTGGATAGTCCAGCGGCAGGTCCAGCAACGAATGCTCGCGCCCCAGACGAGCGCACCAGTAATCGAGCTGGCGTTGTTGTTCCCCAGCCGCCATCCAGTCGCGCTGCCACTGGGCGTAGTCGGCGTACTGGATCGGCAAGGCCGGCAACCCTGCGTCGCCTTGGTACAGCGCCACCCACTCGTCGATCATCACTTGCATCGACCAGCCGTCAGAGATGATGTGGTGCTGGGTGATGACCAGCACATGGTGATCAGGCGCAACGATCAGCAACTTGACGCGCATCAGCGGGCCGTTGCGCAGGTCGAACGGGCGCTGGATCTCTTCGGTGACAGCCTGCTCGATAGCGCCGGCGTCGACCTCTTGTTGTTCAACCGGCACTGCCAGGCCTGGGTGGATGACTTGCACGGTGTGCTCGCCCGCCTCCACAAAGGTGGTGCGCAGCGGTTCATGGCGCTGCACCAGGGCCTCGACGGCGCGCTCCAGCGCCGCGATGTCGAGTTCACCGCGCAGGTGCAAGGCGGTGGGCACATGATAGGCCGCGCTGGTGGGATCCAATTGCCAGAGAAACCACTGCCGTTCCTGGGCAAAGGACAACGCCAGCGGCTGCTCACGGCCAACCGCCTGCATCACAGGCGCGGTATCGGCCTGCACGCCTGCGCACGCCGCTGCGAAAGCGGCCAGCGTCGGCTGTTCGAACAAGGCCCGCAACGGCACCTCCAGCTTGAGGTCGTGACGCACCCGGGAGATCACCTGGGTGGCCAGCAAGGAGTGGCCGCCACGTTCGAAGAAGTGATCTTCCAGGCCAACCTGCTCGACCTGCAACACTGCTTGCCAGATCGCCGCCAACTGGATTTGCAATGGACTCTGCGGCGCCACGTAGGCGGCGCTGGCCTGGTTCAGGTCGGGTGTGGGCAGCGCACGGCGGTCGAGCTTGCCGTTGTGGTTCAACGGCAAGGCATCGAGGAACACCCAATGGCCCGGCACCATGTAGTCCGGCAACGTCTGGCGCAAGCGCGCCGCCAGTGCCTGGGCCTCCAGCGCTTGGCCTTCGGCTGGCACCACGTACGCCACCAACTGCACGCCGGTCGCGCTCGGCTGCGCAAGCACGGCGGCTTCTCGCACGTTGGGCAAGGCTTGCAGGCTGGCTTCGATTTCGCCCATTTCGATACGCAGGCCACGAATCTTCACTTGATGGTCGATACGCCCAACGTACTCCAGCGCACCCGCCGGGTTGTACCGGGCCAAGTCGCCACTGCGATAAAGCCGCGCACCGGGCATGGCGGAAAACGGGTCCGGCAGGAAGCGCTCGGCGGTCAGCGCCGGGCGGTCGAAATAGAGTTGCGCCAAGCCAACCTCGGCACCAATGCACAGCTCGCCCACGCCATCGGTGGCCAACAGTTCGAAACCGCTGTCGAGTACATACAGGCCGCGCCCGGCAATCGCCTGCCCGATTGGCACGCCGTAGGCGTCGTTGGCATCGGCCAATTGGCACTCATGCACGCTGGAGACCACTGTGGCTTCGGTCGGCCCGTAGGTGTTGACCAGGCGCACATTGCCCAAGCCCGCGGCGTACCACGCACGCACGCCCTCCACTGACATGGCTTCACCCCCCACATGCACCTGGCGCAGCTTGCCCAGGGAGCGACGGTGCTCGGCGCACTCTTGCGCCAACAGGTACCAGTAGGCGGCGGGCAAATCGGCCAGGGTCACGCCCTGCTCGACAATCTCTTGCGCCAGTTGGCCGGCATCCCAGAGTTCATCGCCACGCATGATCAACGCCGCGCCCGCACACAGGGGCGGGAAGCATTGCTCGACAAAACCATCGAAACTGAAGGTCGCAAACTGCAACACGCGGTCCTCGGCGCAAAGTCGGCTGTACAGCGTGGCGCTGTCACAGAACTGGCCGAGGGCGGCATGGTCGATGGCCACGCCTTTGGGCTGGCCGGTGGAGCCAGAGGTGTAGATCACATAGGCCAGGTCAGCCGCCGCCGCGTGATTAGGCGGATTGGTTGTCGGGTAGCCGGTCAGTTCGTCGCCACTGGCACTGAAATCCATGCGGGTCAGGCCGCGGGGCAAAGGCAAGTCGGCGAGCAAGCCGGTTTCGCTGAGCAGCACGTCCAGGCGGCTGTCGGCGAGCATGTAGGCCAAACGTTCCGCCGGGTATTCAGGGTCCAGCGGTACGTAGGCCGCCCCGCTTTTGAGCACTGCCAGCAGGCTGACGATCAACTGCGGCCCACGCCGCGAAGCCAGGCCCACCCGTTGGCCGGGGCCGACACCAAGCGCCAACAGGCGATGGGCCAGGCGGTTGGCGCGCTGGTTCAACTGGGCGTAACTCAAGCTGGCGTCACCGGCCTGTACAGCCAAAGCGTCTGGCGTCGCCTCGGCCTGGGCTGCGATACGCTGATGCACGCGTTCGTTGGCCTGGGGCGCTGCGGCTGAGCGGCTCAGAGCGACCATCTGCCGTTGCGCTGGGGCGTCGAGAAGGCGCAGGTTGCCCAGCGGCATGTGAGCGTCTGCGAGCAATTGCGCCAGCAGGTGTTGCAGGTTGGCGCTCAACTGCGCCACGTGCGCCTCGCTGAATTGGGCACGGTCATAACTGAATTCCAGGCGCAGGCTGGCGCCCAGTTCGATGCCCAGGGTTAATGGATAGTGCGTGCGCTCATGGTTGTGCAGGCGACCGAAGGTCAGGCCGGCCGGCGCGCCTTGCTTGAGCGCCTCGGCGACCGGGAAGTTCTCGAACACCAGCAAGGTGTCGAACAGCGCGCCCTGCTGGCCAGCCCAGCCCTGGATGTCGTAGAGCGGCACATGTTCATGGTCGCGCAGGCTGAGGTTGAGCGCTTGCAGTTCGCTGAGCCACGTCGCGGCCGACTGGGCTGGCGAGGCTGTGCTGATGATCGGCAAGGTGTTGATGAACAGGCCCAGTTGCTGCTCGATCCCCGGCAGCGGTGCGGAACGCCCGGCCACGGTGGCACCGAAGGCGACGCAGTCCTGGCCGGTGTAGCGTTGCAGCAATAGGCTCCAAGCCCCTTGCAACAGGGTATTGAGGGTGACTTTGTGCTGGCGTACGAACTCAGCGAGGCGGCGGGTAAAGTCGCTGTCCAGTGCCACGTGATGGTCAGCCATGCCAACCGCGTCCATAGGCTTGCGCAACGCTTGCGCCAGCAGGGTCGGCGCCGGCAATGCCGCCACGGCGGTTTTCCAGAACGCTTCGCCCGAGGACTGTTGTTGCAGCCAGGCGAGGTAATCACGGAACTGCCCGAGCGGCGCCGGCACTGCCTGCCCCGCATAGTGAGCGATGACTTCACCGAGCAACTGCGCGTTACTCCAGCCGTCCATGAGGATGTGGTGGCTGGTGAAGATAAAGTGCCAGGCCGCACCGGCACCGCGCGCCAGCGTCAGGCGAAACAGCGGCGCGGCATTCAGGGCAAAACCGCGTTCGCGTTCGGCCTGGGCCAGGGTGTCGAAATCGGCGTCGGGGTCTTCGATCACTTGCAGTTGCAGGTCGACCTGGCGCTGGATCAGCTGATGAGCACTGTCCAGGCCCAGCCAATGGAAGTTGCTGCGCAGGATGTCGTGACGGTCCAGTGCGGCCTGCCAGGCACGCCCGAAGGCGAGCAAATCAAGGCCCTCGATGTCGAGGCGCAACTGGTTGATGTAGGCCTGGGACTCGGGTTCCAACAGGGTGTGGAACAGCATGCCTTGCTGCATCGGCGACAGCGGATAAAGGTCGGCAATCGCCGGCCCGGCCACGGGCAAGGCATCCAGTTGCTGCCGGGTGACGCGTGCCAGCGGGAAATCCGACGGGCTCACCTGGCCTGCCGGCGTGGCACAACAATGCTCGATCAGCGCCCTGAGTTCGGCTGCGTACTCATCCGCCAGACCTTGAACAGTTGCCGCCTCGAACATCTCCCGGCTGAACCCCCATTGCAACGACAGCTCGCCGCCATATACCTGACCTTCCAGCGTCAGCCAGTTGGCCAGCGGCGCCTCTGGATCCTGGGCCTGGCCACTGCCCTGACTGGCCGGCACGAACAGTGCCGACTCGTTGAACTGACGGTCGAACTGGCCCAGGTAGTTGAAGGTGATGCGCGGCGCGGTAAGGTTCGCAAGGCTTTCCTGTGCGTGTTGCGCGCCCAGATAGCGCAGCAGGCCGAAGCCCAGGCCTTTGTCGGGCACGGCGCGCAGTTGTTCCTTGACCGCCTTGATCGCCTCGGGCAACTCGCCTTCGGCGTGCAGGCGCACCGGGTACAGGCTGGTGAACCAGCCGACGGTGCGGCTCAGGTCGATGTCGTCAAACAGATCTTCACGGCCGTGACCTTCCAATTGGATAAGCGCAGCAGGTTGCTCGCTCCAACGGCTGATCACCCGCGCCAGGGCGGTCAACAGCAGGTCGTTGACCTGGGTGCGATAGGCCGCTGGCGCGTCTTGCAGCAGTCGGCGGGTGTGCTCGGCGTCAAGGCGTGTTTCCAGCTTGGCGCCCAGGCGGTTTTGCAGGCCGCCTTCGGGGTGATCACACGGCAGCTCGGCGTCGATGGATTGGGCTTGCCAGTACGGCAGTTGCTCCTCGACGGTCTGCGCGTGGCGGTGCAACTGTTGCGCCCAGCGCTGGTAGGCACTGGTTTTTGCCGGCAGCACCTGTTCGCGGTAGGCCTGTTGCAGGTCTTCGAGCAGGATGCGCCAGGACACACCATCCACCACCAAGTGATGGATCACCAACAGCACACGCTGGCTGCCATCGGCCATGCTCACCAACGCGGCGCGCAGCAGTGGACCTTGGGCAAGGTCAAGGCTGCGCTGGGCTTCATCACACAGCGCCGCCAGTTCAGCGTCGGTGCCGGCCTGGCATTGCCACAACAGCGGTTCGCTGACATAGGCAGCATGGCTCTGCTGCCAGCCGCCAGCCTGCTGCACAAAGCGCAGGCGCAAAGCGTCGTGATGCTGGATCAACCGCGCCAGCGCGGCCTCCAACCGTGCAGGCTCAAGCACCTCACCGGGCACCAGTAACAAGGATTGATTCCAGTGATGCCGCGCCGGGATCGGCTGGTCGAAAAAACTGTGTTGGACGGGCGTCAGCATCACCTCGCCACTGACCGGGCCCTGGTCGATCAGGCTGACCTGCTCAAAGCGCGCCACCAGAGCCAGGCTGCGGATGTTCTGGTACTGGAACAGGTCACGCGGGCTCAGGCGAATGCCGGCCTGACGGGCGCGGCTGACCACCTGGATAGAGATGATCGAATCGCCGCCCAGCTCGAAGAAGTTATCGTCCTGGCCGACCTGCTCAACGCCCAGCACGTCGCTCCAGATGGCAGCCAGGGCTGTTTGCAGGTCGCCTTGGGGGGCGACAAATGCCTGCTGCTGCGCCGCATCCGGCACTGGCAACGCCTTGCGGTCGAGCTTGCCGTTGGCGGTCACCGGCAGCTTGGGCAGCGCAATGAAATGCGTCGGCACCATGTATTCCGGCAAGCTGCTGAGCAACCATTCCTTGAGGCCCGTTGGCGCCTCGCCTGCGTGTACAAGATAGGCGACCAACTGCTTGCCGCCCTGTACCAGTACCACGGCTTCGCGCACGTGTGGATGCTGCATCAGGCGTGCTTCGATTTCGCCCAGCTCGATACGCAAGCCGCGCAACTTGACCTGATGATCGAGACGGCCGAGGTATTCGATTACCCCATCGGCACGTTGGCGCACGCGGTCACCGGTGCGATACAGGCGTTCGCCTGTCACAAAGGGGCTGGGTACAAAACGTTCGGCGGTGAGCGCCGGGCGCCGATGGTAACTGCGCGCCAGGCCGACGCCGCCCAGGTAGAGTTCGCCACTGACGCCGGCCGGCACCGGGTTGAGTTGCGCGTCCAGCACGTAGGTGCCGAGATTGGCGATGGGGCGGCCGATGGGCACGCTATCGGCGCCTTCGTCAATGCAGGTCCAGTGCGTGACGTCGATGGCCGCCTCGGTCGGGCCATAGAGGTTGTACAGCGCCGCAGCGGGCAACTTGGCGAACACTTGCTGTTGCGCGTCCAGGGGCAAGGCTTCGCCGCTGCACACAATGCGCGTGAGGCTTGCGCACGCCTGTACGCCCGGCTCATGGATAAACGCCTGCAACATCGACGGCACGAAGTGCAAGGTGGTGATGGCGTGTCGGCCAATGGTGTCAATCAGGCGCGTCGGTTCACGGTGTTCGCCAGGCGCTGCGACCACCAGGCGGGCGCCGGTCATCAGCGACCAGAAGAACTCCCACACCGACACGTCAAAGCTGAACGGGGTTTTCTGCAACACCGCGTCATTGGCGCCCAGGCCATACGCCTGTTGCATCCAGCTCAAGCGGTTGACCAAGGCGCGATGGCTATTGCCGGCGCCTTTGGGCTTGCCGGTGGAGCCCGAGGTGTAGATCACGTAGGCCAGGTTGAGGGCATGCAAGGCCACGTTCGGTGAATCGCTGCTGTAGCCGTCGAGCCATAGCGCCGGCTGGTCCAGGGCAATTACCTGGATACCGGCGACGGGCAGCGACGCCAGCAGGCTTTGCTGGCTGAGCAGCAACTGAATGCCACTGTCTTCGATCATGTAGGCCAGGCGTTCCCGGGGGTACTCAGGGTCGAGGGGCACGTAGGCGCCACCGGCCTTGAGAATCGCCAGCAGGCCAACCACCATTTCGATGGAGCGCTCGATGCAGATACCTACCAGCACGTCGGGCCCTACGCCCTGCTCGCCCAGGGCATGGGCCAACTGGTTGGCGCGCGCATCCAGTTGGGCGTAGGTCAAGGTGGTGGTACCGAACACCAGTGCCGGTGCATCGGGACTGCGCCGTGCCTGGTCTTCGATCAGGTGATGAATTCCGCGCTCGGTCGGGTACGCCTCGGCGGTCTGGTTCCAGGTGTGGACCAGCCGTTGCTGTTCAGCCGCGTCAAGCATGGGCAATTCGCCAATGCGCTGTTCGCCATCGAGCACCATGGCTTGCAACAGACTGACCCAATGCCGGGCCATGCGCTCGATGGTGGGCGTATCGAACAAGTCATTGGCGTAGGTCAGCGCGGCATGCAGGGTGCCGGACTTTTCATAGGTGTCCAGGGTCAGGTCGAACTGGGTGGTGCGGCCTTGCCATTCCACCAGGGCCAATTCCAGCCCCGATGCAGTGCTGACCGAGGCGATGTCGGCGACTACCGGCTGATGGTTATACATCACCTGGAACAGCGGCGTGTGGCTCAGGCTGCGCTCGATTTTCAGCGCTTCCACCAGCCGTTCGAAGGGCAATTCCTGATGGGCCTGGGCGCCCAGGGCATGCTCCTTGATACCTTGCAGCAACTCGGCAACCCGGGTTTGCCCGGTCAGTTCGATGCGCAACACTTGGGTGTTGACGAAGAAACCGATCAGCCCCTCGACTTCGGTGCGATTGCGATTGGCAATCGGCACACCGACGCGAATGTCGCCCTGGCCGGTATAGCGGTGCAACAGCACATTGAAGGCACCGAGCAGCAGCATGAACAGGGTGACGTTGTGTTTTTGCGCGCAGTTGCGCAGTTGCGCGGCCAGTGCCGGCTCAATCGCGAAGTTGTGCCGTGTGCCTTGGTAGCTGGGCATGGCCGGGCGCGGGTGGTCGGTGGGCAGCTCCAGAACCGGATGTTCATCGCCCAGGCGAGCCTGCCAGTACTCCAACTGGCGGGCCTGCTCGCCCGCTTCCAGCCAGCGGCGCTGCCACAGGGCGTAGTCGCTGTACTGGATGGGCAGCGCCGGCAGTTGGGGCGCTTCGTTGCGCTCATGGGCGTCATAGCAACGGATGAATTCGTCGATCAGCACATTCATCGACCAACCGTCGGAGACGATGTGGTGCAGGGTCAGCAGCAGCACGTGTTCCTGCTCGGCAAGCTTGAGCAGTTGCACGCGCAGCAGCGGCCCGTGTTCCAGGTCGAACGGCAACAGCGATTGACGGGTGGCGGCGGCGTTGACGGCCTGCTCCCGTGCATCAAAGGCCAGGGCCGTGAAGTCCAGGTGCTCGACGGTCACCGACGGCTCCACCGCCACCTGCGCCACCCGCTCATCAGCCTGACGCTGGAACACTGTGCGCAAGGTTTCGTGACGCGCCACCAGGCTGGCGAACGCTTGCTCCAGCGCTGGCAGGCTCAGCGCCCCCCTCAAGCGCACTGCGCCGGGCAAATTGTAGGCGCCGCTGGCCGGGTCCAACTGCCATAGAAACCACATGCGCTGCTGCGCGTAGGACAGCGCCTGGCGGTCCTCCACCTCCACCCCTGCCGGAATCGGAAACCTTGAAAAATCCACGCCTTCTTTCTGCAAGGCTTGCAGGAACAGTTGGCGCTTTTCCAGGGGCAGCCCGATAAACCGGCGAGCAAGTTTCAAGGAGTCTTCAGCATTCATTTCTTGGAATCCGGGGCAATAGGCGGGAAGCACAAAGGCACGTCGTCCCTATAAAACGAACCGGGCGGGGAAAAATTAGCGGGGGAATGGGGGGCGCCGCACAGGCTGTCATCGGGGGTTACATCAATCCCCGCGAAGCCGCACGAAGCTGAGCTAGCATTGACGAACACCACTTTTTGCAACTACATTTAGTTACACGCAGGGAACGCCGTGTCCAAGAATGAAAAGCTGCTCGCCAAACTGCTCAATGAGCACATGGCATTTACCTGGTCTGAGCTCGTCACGTTATTACGCCGATTGGGATACACACAGATTGAAGGGGCCGGAAGCCGGGTCAAGTTCGACATGGGCGACCCCAGTGCAATGATCACCCTGCACAAGCCTCACCCCGGCAACGAACTGAAACACTACATTCGGCGCCAGATCATCGAACAATTGAAATCAGGAGAACTGATTCAGTGAACAACCAACTGAAACACAAAGGCTACATCGGCTCCATCGAAGCCAGCCTCGAGGACAACTGCCTGTTTGGTAAAATCCTGTTCATCAAGGCATTGGTGAGCTATGAAGGCAAAACTGTGGCTGAACTGGACGCAGCCTTCCGTGGCGCGGTGGATGATTATCTCGCTACCTGCCAGAGCCTGGGGCACACGCCGGAGAAACCGTGCAAAGGTTCATTCAACGTACGCGTCGGGCATGACTTGCATTTGGCCGCTGCCCTGGCGGCAAACCGTAAGAAAGTGACATTGAATGATCTCACGCGTCAGGCGCTGAACGAATTTCTGCAGCATCACTACCCAGAGCCATGCCCGACGATTGGCTGACTATCCCAACCGCCGGTAACCCACTACCGCCGAGCCCGCTACCACCGCCCCCGCCGCCAGCGCCACCCAAAACCCGCTGGTGGCGCCAAAGTGGTCGATCATCCACCCCGAACTGGCGGCGCCAATGGCCACGCCGATGCTCAGGCCGGTGATCAGCCAGGTCATGCCTTCGGTAAGGCGGCTGGCCGGGACGATCTGCTCCACCATGGCCATCGACACAATCAAGGTGGGCGCGAAGAACAGCCCGGAGATAAAGATTGCAGCGGCCAAGCCGGGAATATTGCTCACCAACAGCAAGGGCAAGGTGGTCAACGCCGTGGCTACGCCGCAGTACAGGAACTGGCGTGGCAACGGTGCCTTGAGTTTGAGGGCACCGAAGGCCAACCCCGCCAGGCACGAACCAATGGCATACACCGACAGCACGATACTCGCCGCCGCCGGCTGGCCTTGATGCTGGGCGAAGGCCACGCTGACCACATCCACCACGCCGACGATCACGCCCATGGCCAGCAGCAAAATCATCAGGATCAATACCGACGGCGACGCAATCAGCCAGCGACCGTGTGCTCCCTGATGCGCGTGTACCGGTGGCTCGGTTTGCCGTTGCAGCACAAAGGTGGTGACGCCCACCGCCAGCAACAACGCCGCCACCAGGGGCCCGGCTTCTGGGAACACCGCCACGCTCAACCCCACCGAAATGGGCGGGCCGATGATGAAGCACACCTCATCAAGTACCGACTCCAGGGCAAACGCGGTTTGCAGCCTGGGCTGGCCACGGTACAACTCGGTCCAGCGCGCTCGCACCATGGCCGACATATTGGGCATGCAGCCCGCCAGCGCGGCGAACAGAAACAGCGTCCAATTCGGCGCCTGCAACCGCGTACACAGCAGCAACATCAATAGCGCCCCGCCGCCGATCAGCGCGGCAATCGGCAGCACCCTGCCCTGGCTGTAGCGGTCCACCCAACGTGACACTTGCGGCGCGCAAATCGCCGTGGCCAGGGCAAACACTGCCGCCACCGAACCGGCCAGGCCATAGCCGCCATGCACCTGGGACAGCATGGTGATCAGGCCGATGCCGGTCATGGATATCGGCATGCGTGCCAGCACGCCAGCGAGCACAAAGGCCCGGGCACCGGGGGCTTGGAATAATTCAGCGTAGGGGTTTGCCATCCTGCTTGACCTCTTGCTCGACGCCCTGGGCTTGCTATCTGAAACCATCAGGGCAGAATACATACGGCGCGTATGTGGCAAATCATGCTTCGCATACGCAGCGTATGTCAATCACTTAGCCAAGAGACGCCCATGAGCCGAGCCCGAGCTGAAATGATCGAAGACACCCGCGCCCGCCTGATAGCGAGCGCGCGCCTGGCCTTCGCCACCCAAGGCTATGCCAATACCTCGATGGATGACTTCACTGCCCGCGCCGGCCTGACGCGCGGTGCGCTGTATCACCACTTTGGTGACAAAAAAGGGCTGCTGGCGGCGGTGGTCGCTCAACTCGACAGCGAGATGGACGCGCGCTTGCAACGCATCTCGGAGCAGGCCGTAGAGCCTTGGAGTGGTTTTTGCGAGCGCTGCCGGGCCTATCTGCGCATGGCCCAGGACCCGGAAATCCAGCGCATTGTATTGCAGGATGCACCGGCGGTACTGGGCGACACCGGCTCCCAACAACACTGCGTGGAGTCCTTGCGTCAATTGCTGGAGGCCCTGATGCAAGCGGGCCTGATGCCGACGGCACCCAGCCACGCACTGGCGCAGTTGATCAACGGCAGCCTGGTCAATACCGCGTTGTGGATTGCCCGGGATGAACACCCGGGCACACGGCTGGAGGAAGGCTTGCAAGGCCTGGAGCTGCTCCTGCAGGGGCTGAGCCTCACACCAACCGTTTGATCTGCTTATGCCGCCACACCAGGCGGTAATAGGCGATCTGCAACACCAGCATCGCCAGGTAGGTCACCGGAAATGCCATCCACACTCCTTCCAATCCGAAGTGGGCGTTGAACAGATAGGCCATTGGCAGTTCCACGCCAAGCACGCAGAAGATCGAGATCGCCACCGGCATCAGCACCACGCCGCTGGCGCGCATGATGCCGCCGATCACCGCCTGGAAGCCGAATACCAGAATGCTCCAGAGCATGATGTGCAGCAGGTGTTCGGCCCGTACCCGTGCGCTGTCGTCGGTGATGAACAGGCCCAGCAACCAGTGGGACAGCCCATAGCCGAGCACGATCAAGCCACCGGTGAGGCACAGGTTGATCACAAGCCCCGTGCGCAGGATCGGCCCGATACGCTCCAGGCGCCCGGCGCCAATCGCCTGGGCGCCGAGGATAGAGGCGGTGATGGCAATCGACAGCGCCGGGAACTGCACATAGTTGACGATCTGCGTCACCGCGCCATAGGCCGCCGTGGCCTGGGAACCGTGGCCGTTGACCAGGGCCAGGATGACCAGCTCCGACAGCGATAGCACCACCATCTGCAAGCCCGTCGGCAGGCCGATGCGCAGGACTTTGCCGAGGACGACGCGGTCCAGGCGCAAGGCGGCAAGCAGCTCGCGGTCTGGCGCCATCACGTGGTTTTTGTGGCGCAGGCGCAGGACCAGAAACAGCATCGCCAAAGCGTTACCCACCAGCCCGGCATACACCGCACTCTGGATGCCCATGGGCGGCAGGCCGATCCAGCCGCGAATCAGCGCAGGCGTCAGCAGCAAGCCCACCAGGGTTGAGACCATCAATGCCAGCAACGGCGAAATCGTGTCGCTGACCCCACGCAACAGTTGGGTATAGAGGATGAACACCAGCAGCAACGGCATGATCAACATCATCATCTGGGCGTAGCCCACGGCATCGTCGAGCACATCCACCGGCGTGCCCAACGCCTGCAATGCCGGGCGCGCGAACAGGCTGCCCAGCACAGCGGCCACCAGGCCCACCAACGCGCCCAGGGTCAGGGTGGCACCGGTAATCACCTTGACCATTCCGGTCTCCTGGGCGCCCCATGCCTGGCCGATCAACACCGAGGCGCCCGCCCCCAGGCCGATCACCAGGGCGATAAAGAAAAACACGATGGGAAACATCCCCGACACCGCGGCCAATGCCTGGGTGCCCAGCATCTGGCCAACGTAAATGCCGTTGAGGGTGCCGGAAAAGCTTTGCAGGAAATTGGACAGCACCATCGGTGCCAGGAACAACAGATAGATTTGCCACAGCGGGCGTTGCTGGGTGACGTCCATGAAGGTCTGAGCCCCTTGATTATTGGACTGGGAAGGCATTGCGCGACAGCCAGGCCAGGTAGGTGCGCACGTCCGTCGGCCAGTGCGCGATACTGTTCGAGAAGCCGTCCCTGTCCTGGGCAAACAGCGCACGCGAGGCGTCTTCAAAGCCCGGCAGATTGCCGCCAATCGCGCTCATGAAGCGATAGCTGGCCTCCTTGGCCTGGCGCAATTGATCAGCGCTGGCATGAGCCATACGCGCTTCATCCACCAACCGGCGCAAGGCAGCCGACGCACCACCACGCTGCTGGCCGAGCCACTCCCAATGACGTGGCAGCAATGTGACTTCCCGGGCGACGACGCCCAACTTCGGGCGGCCTACCGAGGGCGTTGCGGGTGGCTCGTCGTCGCTTTCGGCCTGGGGAGGGTGCGGCGCGTGACCTGCTGGCCACGGATAATCGACTTGAGTGCCCGTGGCGTCATCGAAGACCAGGAAGCTACCGGCGGGCAAAGCCTGGGCGACAAGGGACTCGGCCACATCGACATAGGTCCCCGCGGCGATGCATTGATGACCTGCGAACGCGGTGCAGAGGGAAAGGGTGTGCGTGGTCATCTTTTATTACCCGGATGTTATTTGTTTTACCCGGATAATATTAGGCTTAATTTGCCGACTTGCAAGGATCTTTTGCGGGCGCGATCTGCTTATGGCACCTCGACCTAGGTGAACCTCTCTGGTCCCCCTGCTCCAGCAATCGCCGGACCTGCATCGATGGAAGCAAAACAGCGGACGCAGATTGATATCTCCCTCAATGCACTCACCGGTAGTGAGATGAGCGCGGGGGAAACCATCTTTGAATATCCCAATTGTCATTCCCTTACTTGCGAATGCATAAGAATGTAGAGCGTAAAGAATCAATACCTCGCAATCATGTAGGAGATTTTTCTTTTCTTTGACAGGTACTTCCCGTTCGCGGTTAAGCATCTTGTAGTTAATCGGAGGAATAGGAAAAGTACGCCATGCGCCACTACCGGCGAACGATCAGACAAGGAACGAGTATGGCGATTGATATGTTTGCGAAGCGTCTCGTTAATTCAGCGCACTTTCTTGATCTGCAGCCACTTTCCCGAGGTTCGGCACTATGAGTGGAAAGCCCGCCGCCCGCGTTACTGACCCTACGACATGTCCAATTCCGGGACATGGTGTCGCCTCCATCATCGAAGGTTCTCCTGACGTCTTCTTCGATGGTTTGCCCGCAGCGCGCCAAGGTGATCTATCTGCTTGCGGGAGCCCGATCAGTTCGGCCGTATCATCGACAGTTTTTATCAATGGAAAACCTGCCGCAACGCTCGGCAGTGTGGGTGAACATGGCAACGTGATCATCGGTGGATCGGGAACGGTGATCATAGGCGATCAATTCACACCGCCCCCACTCAGCCCCATGGTGCCATTGAGCAGTTCCAATACCCATTACTCTGGACGCTTTCAACTCATAGATCAGGAAACCGGAAAACCTATCGTTGGCCGCAAGGTAAAGGTTTGGTCGAGTGCCGGTTGGAACGCGCTCGACACCACGAATAGCGAAGGCATGACATCGTGGATTAGCCATGCTGCGTCAGAGTCTATCCATATTGACTTGGTGCAGGAAGGCGAAGAATGAATGGGCAACCCAGCCTTTCTCAGGGGGGCATGAGCCCAGACGGAAAGATTAACCCTGTGGGTATTCTGAAACCGAAGCTCGATCCCCAAGACAAGAACGTACTGTGCTCGGCAATTTGCTATTGCAGCGGCACGCCCAACATCAGCCAAGATGGCAAGCATCTCAAACAGGCCTGCGTGGCCCAGCGCCTTGGGGAGCTTGACGAGATTCTTCAGAGGCGCAGTCCGTATAAGCCCGAAGTCAGTTACGACATGACCAAGCGACCACCACGGCCAATCCTCGACAGCCAAACGGGGAATGGCCCTCATGGCTGGATACCGGGCTGGATCAACAAATATTGGAATGACGACCCAGAGCATCCACCGTTCAAACCCGGGAAAGGGATGATTCGCCGGCCCGATGTGGTGATCGTCAAGGACGCCAGCAAGCCGCCAACTCAGGACAACATCAAGCAAGTGGTGGAGATGAAGTTTCCACCTGACCCACCGAAAGTGGAGCAGGCGCAGGATTATGCGAACATTGCTGGCAACAAAAACAGGGTTGTTGAGATGACATCTACCGAATGCGACTGTAGCCAGCAAAGTCAGCAGTCCAATGTGCCAGTGGAGCAGCTCGGGTGGGCCGCAGCCATCGCAGGGGGGATGATGTTTATCCTGACGCGTGGCCGCTCCCCTCGACCAATGACCCCCGCTTACTAATTCGGAGGAATGCCAATGGAACCGGAATTCAATGTGGCCGAAGAACTTGCCAAGCAACCACATCTGCTGGAAATACCCGGCCACTTGCTCATGAAGTGCGGACGCCAGAACTATATCGGCGCAGTGCTCTGCCTGCGCGGGACGCTTTATTTCAAGGATGCACACACACGTTTGGTACGGGAGGCACTGTGCCAGTGCTTTGACGACTTCAAGCGCTTGGCTGAGCCCTACCTCACTTGGGTCTGGCGCGAAGAGCCTCCTCAGGGTAAACCACTTTCAGCTTATGCCGAGGCAAAGCCATTACGCGACATGATGGAAGTAATGGATGAGGATGACCTTCTCAGCTTCTACTACCTCAGTGGCAAACAATCAAATGACGCCAGCGCTTGGCTCTTCAATGTGTTTGGTACGCGAGGATGGAAGGCAAAGATGGGGGATGAAATAAGCACTCTGGAGTTCTCAGTACCGCTTCTGTACCAAGAGCAAAACCCACTCAGCTTCCTGCGTTTGTACCTTGACTCAGCACGCCGATTGGCTCCAGAACAGGGTTACGCGGGACATGCCTTCAACCTTTCCGTCACCAACCGGGACGGCAACGAACCTACTGAAGCCTTTATGGCGGCACGCATGCCTGGTTTGGATGTGGGAACAGCCGGTCTACTGGCTAATATCCCCGAGTTCAAACCTACAAAAATCAAGACGGTCAGTTGGCTGACCTTGCTCGACCAAACTCGCCTGGAGTTGGTTGGCGGCCTGGAAGGATTACGTACGCAGCTACCCTCCAGCCATTTTGCATTCTATGACTACGGTAGCGGCGTAGTGATCCAGGCCGGCGCATACCCCTACCTTGGTGGTGATGCCGAGGATCCGAAGCCGGCCACCTACGTAATACTGAACCATGTACTCAAGGGCATTCGCTACGAGACGGTGGGTTCATTGCACGGCGGCTCTCATGACGGCGAGTTGCGGCTGGTGGACTGGTCGGCTGACCAGTGGCTCAAGCGCTTGGATGTGGATACAGGCGACATCCCCAGCTGGCATGCCAAGTTACTTCGCGACGAACCCTGCCTGGATGCTACAAATACTCTGCCAGGGCGCTTATAGACGCGGCGTAATTCTCGGAGCCCACCTGCTCGACCGCCAACTGACAGAGGCGATGGCCTCACCGGAATCTGCTTAACGCGCGACCACCACGACCAGTTCTTCGCGGGTGCGACTGACGTGTGCACCGGCCTTGAGCAATTCGTCGACAGCCCGTACACCGCCCTCCTCGCTGATGCCTCGGCACGCCGGCAAATGCAGGATCACTTGCAAGCCGGCCTTTAGCAATTGCAACGCGGTTGTCTTGACGCAATAGTCCAGCGCCAGCCCGCCCACAATCACGCGGGCCACGCCGTGGGCCTTGAGGTACTCGATGACGCCGGTGGACAGTTTGTCGTGCAGGTCGTGGTAACAGGCGCCGTAGGGGTGCAGGTCGGGCTCGACACCTTTCCAGATGAAGTAGTCGTAGTCATAGGGCGTGGGCAATTCATCGAGCAGGGTGAACCCTTCAGTACCCGGCACGCAGTGGCTGACCCAGGTCACATCGGCATGGGCCAGGCCGGTGGGTTGCAGCATCTCGCTGTGCTGCGCAACCACCCAGGGTGCGTGGGGGGTGTGGGCGTCCTTGCTGCCGATGCGGTGGCCGGCGAGACTGGCCATGTAATTGAGTTCGGCACCAATGCCGTCGCCACCGGCCACTGGCAACTCGTTGGGACACAAGGGCGTGAAGCTCTTCTGGGCGTCGACGTCAAATGAAGCGATGGCGGCTTTCGAAAGGCTCATGGTCGTTCTCGGGTGGTCTGCACGTACGACCGCCTCCGGGCGAGCGTAGAAATCTTGAAGTATGGGACAGTTTACTGCGGGGATCGATGCGTTGCTGACTTACCCTATTCTCAAGCACGCTGAAGTTCAAAGGTGGGAGCTGGCTCGCCTGCAATGACGGGAGTGAATCCACCAACGCTATCGCAGGCAAGCCAGCTCCCACAGTTGGGTCAGCGTTAACTGCTAGTTCAGCCAATTGCCGCCATCAACGTTATAGGTCTGGGCCACCACATAGTCGGCGTCCGTCGACGCCAGGAAGATCGCCATGCCAGCCAGGTCTTCAGCTGTGCCCATCCGCCCAAACGGCACCTCATCCCCTACGCGCTTTTTCTTCTCGCCAGGCGCCAGCCCTTCATGCCTGGCGAACAGCGCATCCACCCCATCCCAATGCTCGCCGTCCACCACACCGGGGGCGATGGCATTGACGTTGATGCCCTGCTTGATCAGGTTCAAGCCCGCCGATTGCGTCAGGCTGATCACCGCCGCCTTGGTCGCGCAATAGACCGCCACCAACGGCTCGCCCCGCCGCCCGGCCTGGCTGGCCATGTTGATGATCTTGCCGCCATGCCCCTGGTTGATCATCTGTCGGGCTGCGGCCTGCAGGGTGAACAGGGTGCCGGCGACGTTGATCGAGAACAGTCGTTCAAAGCTGTCGCGGGTGATGTCGATGATGGGGGCCAGGTCGAACAGGGCGGCGTTGTTGATCAGGATATCGAGCTTGCCGGCGTGGCTCACCACCGTGGCGATCGCCGCGTCGATGGAGGCTTGGTCGGTGACATCCATCGACACCGCGTAAGCCTTGGGCCCCAGTTCGGCGGCGGTGGCCTGGGCCTGCTGCAGGTTGATGTCGGCGATGGCCACGGTGGCGCCTTCAGCGATGTAGGCCTGGGCGAACGCACGGCCAATGCCTCGCGCCGATCCAGTGATCAGCGCGCTTTTGCCTTCGAGTCGTTTCATGGGGGGTCCTGTAAAGGTTATTGCCGGTAGCCGGTGAACACCGCCGAGAACAGCTTGCCGACCTTTGTTGTGGAACCTCGATTACAGCAGCTTGACCTGCCGCCTCACAAACGGCTGGCGAATGCGAGGCTGATACTTTTTTAACCTGAGGCACAGGATCAAAAAAGTATTAGTCCCGGGCGAAACCGGGGCTAGCGCAGCGATTGCCAGTGCGGGTATTTTGGGAAAATTGCACCGCCACAAGAGGCAGCACCATGCCCGTCAGCCCCGCCACCCTGTTCGAGCATCGCCCTGCCGAGCTTGAGGTGATCCTGACCGAACCGGAACATGGTTTTCGCTGGTTCGAACATGACTATCCCTATGAACTGGCACGCTGGAACCACCACCCTGAATTCGAAATCCACCTGATCCGCCAAGGCAGCGGCAAGCTGGTGGCGGGCGACTATATCGGTGTATTCAGCGCCGGGCATGTCGCACTGATCGGCCCTGGCCTGCCCCACGACTGGATCGGTGACCTGGCCCCGGGCGAATACCTGCACGGGCGTGATGTGGTGCTGCAATTCGACGGCGCCGCCCTGCTCGCTCTGCGCACCACCCTGCCTGAGCTCGGTGATTTACAGTCACTGTTTGCACGGGCGCGACGGGGCATCGAATTCACCGGCGAGACCGCAACGAGCGCGGCACGGCTGATGGAGGCCATCGGCTGCGCCCATGGGCTGCAACGCCTGGCCCTGTTCCTGCAATTGCTCGACACCCTGAAGAACGCACCGCCTGCACAGGCCAATACCCTGGCCAGCCCGTGCTATGCACCGACGCTGGATGCGCGCAGCGCCGAACGTATCAACAAGGCGCTTGACTACCTGATGCGGGAACTGACCGGCGATGTACGCCTGTCGGACATCGCCCGGCAACTGGACATGAGCGAACCCGGCTTTTCGCGGTTTTTCAAGCGCAACACCGGCCACGGCTTTATCGACCTGATGCGCAAGTTCCGCGTGCAGCGTGCCTGCCGCTTGCTGTTGCACAGCCAAATGTCAGTGGCGGACATCTGCTTTGAGGTGGGCTACGCCAACCTGTCGAATTTCAATCGCCACTTTCGGATCGAAATGCACCAGACGCCGAGTGAGTACCGGCGGCAGGCCGCACTTCAATTATTCACCCCGGTTACCCATCACCCGCCGCCTTACTCGCCCGCCCCTTGAGCCAGTGCCTGCTGTGCCAGACGGGCAACCTGCAACTCAATCATGGCACGCTCGCGCTCCTGGTCTTCCAGAAACCAGGCGGCAGACAACCCGGCATGAGCCACCACCCATTGCAACAAACGAGGACGTGAGAGGCCGGCCGCCAGGGCGATAACCCCAACCTGGCGGCTGAAACGCAGTGGATCGCTACTGGTCGGCAAGTCCGGATTGCAGATCAGATTAGCGTAATCGTAACCGCGCTCGCCCATCACCCGCTTTGGATCAATCGCCAGCCAGCCACGAGGGCCAAAGTCGAGGATATTGTCGTGGTGGCAATCACCGTGCAGTACCACAACCTCCTGTTGCGCAGCCAGCAATGTCCGGGCCGTCGCCGCGCAGTCGCGTAAGGCACCGCCCTCCTGTTCGGCGGCGTGCCACAAGGATCTGAACCACTCATCCAGCCCAACCAACCCTTCGGGCGGCGACACACGAGGCGCATGCAGCCGGGCCAGGGTTGCGCAGGCGATCTGGCTGGCTTCGTCGTCCTGACCATTGAGGGCCATGCGCATCAAGGAACCTGGGCCCGTGGCGCGTTCCATTAACACTGCAGTGTGGTCATGGGCGAACACCCGTGCCGCGCCGTCACCGGCCCACCAACTCAGCAGGCGGCCGCCGAGTTTTTCCTCAGGGGTATGAGCAATTTTCAACATCGCCGGCACGCCCTTCCAGCGGACCGGCAACAGGTGGCTGCCGGGTGTGACGATAGGCTCTCCATCGGCACTCAGCTCCCAGGCACGCAGGTAGTGTTCGAACATCAGACTCCTCCACAGGGGTGACGCATCAGGATGACAGAAATCCCACTGTTTTCCTGACCAAAGCGTCGGCTAATTGCTCTTTTTTCTAGATAGTTCAAGCCATTGACCCAAGTTGGTACAACCTGTGCAAACGTTTGCGGAACGAACTTGACCGCCAAGTTCACTCCTCCCCGTCTAATCGGGTTTAAACCGCGTAAGAATAAGGACTTTCAATGCACCCCACCTCAAAGCCTCGTGCTGGTCTTGGCGTTTCGTTGCTACTGGCTGCCGTTACGGGAGTACTCAGTGCACCCATTTTGGCGCAGGAAAAGCCCGTGGATGACTCAGCACAGGGCGAAACCCTCAGCCCTGAAGCCAACCCCCCGGCGAAAAAAGGCGTGTATCTGTCCGAGTGGTTTAACCAGGACCTCACGCTGATTGGCAGCAAAGACATCAGTTTCGGCCCCAAGCCTCAAGATGACGTCTACCTGGAATACGAGTACTTCGGGCGCAAGGGCCCCTTTGAGTTGTACGGCTATATCGATGTGCCGAAGATCCTCACCATCGGTAACAGTAATGACAAAGGTGTGTGGGACCATGGCTCGCCGGTGTTCATGGAGCATGAACCGCGGATCTCCATCGACTACCTCGCAGGACGCAGCCTGGCAATTGGCCCATTCAAGGAATGGTATGTGGCCTTTGACTGGATCTATGACCACGGCAGCCGCAAGGAAAACCGCGCCAACACCCTGTACAGCGGCCTGGGCACCGATATCGACACCCACTCGCGAGTCAACCTGTCGGCCAATTTCTACGGGCGCTACCAGTGGGAAAACTACGGCGCCAGCAATGAGTATTCCTGGGACGGCTACCGAGCGCAGATGAAGTACATCGTGCCCATCGGCAAGTTCGACAACGGCGCCTCGCTGACCTACATCGGTTTCACCAACTACGATTTCGGCTCGGACCTGCACAAGGACAACCCGGCGCGCACCGCCAACTCCCTGGTGGCCACCAACGTATTGCTGTACTCGTTTACCCACCTGCGCTTTACCCTGGTCGGCCGTTACTTTCACAACGGCGGCAACTGGGAGGATGGCAGCGAGTTGAATTTCGGCGAAGGCAACTTCCGCGCACGCTCAGACGGCTGGGGTTACTACGCTGGCGTGGGCTATCAATTCTGATCAAGGAGCTGTAGATGAACGCATTGACCCGTGTCTCGCTGGCCGTCGGCCTGGCCCTATTGCCTCACGTGGTGCTGGCGGATAACCCGCCACCGATCAAACCCAAGGTGATGCTGATCACCATGTTCGCCCCCGAGGCGCAAACCTGGATCGACCGCCTCGAGCTTAAACAAGAAGTACGCGTTCCGGGCTTGTCCGCCGAATATCCCGTGATTCGCTGCAACACCCAAGACGTGTGCCTGCTGGTGACCGGCATGGGCCAGACCAACGCTGCCGCGTCTACCCTGGCCCTGGCCTTGTCGCCTAAGTTCGACCTGCGCCAGAGTTACTTCCTGATCGCCGGAATCGCCGGTATCAGCCCCAAGCACGGCACCATCGGCACCGCCGCCTGGGCTCATTACCTGGTTGAGTTCGGCACGCAGTGGGAGCTGGATTCACGGGATGCACCCAAGGACTGGCCGACGGGCTATATCGGGATCAACACCAAGGGCCCCAACGAAAAACCACCGTTGGACTACAAGACCGAGGTGTTTGAGCTCAACCAAAAGCTGCAAGCCAAGGCGTTTGCCTTGTCGCACAAGGTGGAGCTGACAGAAAGCACAGAGTCCGCCGCTTGGCGCAAACACTACCCCGCCGCCCCGGCCAACCAGCCGCCGCAAGTCACCCGCTGCGACACCCTGGCGGGCAACACCTGGTTTTCCGGTACCCGGTTGAGCGAACGTGCCGAAGTCTGGACCAAGTTGCTCACCGACAACAAAGGCGAATACTGCACCACCCAACAGGAAGACAACTCCACCTACGAAGCGCTGCTGCGCGCCAGCCGCGAAGGCTTGGTGGATATCCAGCGTCTGGCCGTGGTGCGCGCAGGTTCCGACTTTGACCGGCCTTACCCTGGCTACAGCGAAGTGGACAACCTGCTCAAGTATGCGGACCAGGGTGGGTTTGTACCGGCGCTGGAAAACCTGTACCGCACGGGCAACCCGTTGGTCCAAGCGATTGTGAAGAACTGGTCGGCGTGGGAAAAAGGCGTTCCCGAAGCCGAATAAAGATCAACACTGTGGGAGCGGGCTTGCTGTGGCGAGCAAGCTTGCTTGCGCTGGGGTGCGTAGCGCCCCCAAAAAAGCCGGCTCCAGCTGCGCTATCGAGCGGGAGCAAGCTCCCTCGCCACAGCAAGCCCGCTCCCACATTTCTATCCATCAGGGCAGGAAGATGATTTTGTCTGGGCTGCCGTTGTTCACTTCTGCATAGCACTGAACACCCTCCGCCAACGCCACTTCACGCAACCCTGTAGGCAGCGGCAACAGGCCTTCATCAAAGAAGCGCCCAAACGCCTCCAGCATCACCGCGCATTGTTCGCAGCTATAGAGCAAAGAGTTGATCCCAACCACCGATCCGCCCTTACGGTACAGCGCCAGGGCCGGTAACTGCACATGGCCGTCAACCGGTGCGGCGATGATGGCGATGCGGCCGAACGGTGCCAGCCCCGCCACCGCGGCAGGCAGCCAGAAACCGGTAGTGTCAAAGATCACGTCGGCGCCGCCCTTGAACACGGCCTGCACTTGCGCGCCCAATTCCTCCGGCTTGCCCAAGGCAATCGCCTCCAGCCCTTGGGCCTGCAACATCTCGAGCTGATCGGCCTTGCGCACGGCCGCCAATACCTGCGCACCGCGTATCTTCGCCAGCGCCAACGCCGCACTGCCGACCGCGCCGTTGGCGCCGACCACCAGCAAGCGCGTGCCCTTGCCAACGCCGCTGCGCTCCAGGGCATCCCAGGCGGTGGTATAGGGCACACCGAGGCTGGCCGCCTGGGCAAAGCTCAAGTGCGTAGGTTTGTACGCCACGCCCTTGGCTGACACGCGCAGGTATTGGGCATGGGAACCGTCAGCGAAAAAACCCAGGTCACGACCGGTGCCCCAGACCTCCTGGCCGAGCAATGCCTGCGGGCCTTCCACCACCACGCCTGCGAAGTCACGCCCAGGGATGCGTGGCAGCGTGGTGTAGGGGAAACGGCCAAGCACGTTTTTGACGTCGCTGGGGTTCAGGCCCGCCGCGTTGACCTTGACCAGCACTTCGCCGGCAGACGGTACCGGCATGGGCACCTCCAGCAGGCGCAGGTGGGCGAGGTCGCCGGTGGCGGTAAATTGCAGTGCGTTCATAGAGGGCATCCGTGGAAGGAAAAAGGGATCAGGACAACCAACCACTGACCAACTGCCGCGCCATGGGCCAGAGCTTTTCGCCGAGCAGCATGCCCATCAGGCCGACCAGTGCGATAGCGGGCGGTGCAGGCGAGCGGAAGTCCAGCGCGCCGTAGATCACGCCGACAAACAGGCCGATGGCCAAGGAAATCAAATAGCTCATGAACGCTGCGCCCGGTTGATTGATGGGCTCAGTCTAGGGCGCGTCTACCGTGGGTATCGGCCAAGTGCTTCAGGATTTCGGCCAACCCCTGTACTGCGACGGCGATACTCCCAGTTCACGTCGGAACATGTCACTGAAGCTACTGGGCGAATAGCCCAGGGTGCGCGCTATGCCGCTCACCGAATGGCCCTGGATCAACTCCGCCGCCGCCGTAGCCAACTGCACCTGACGGCGCCACTGGGCAAACCCCATGCCCAGGTGCTGCTGGAACAACCGCGCCAGGGTGCGCACGCTGGCGCCCGCGGCCTCGGCGTGCTGCTCGAACGGGATGTCCAGGGAGGGCGACGTCATGACGGCCTGGCACGCATTGATCAGCCGACGATCAGCCGCCACCGGCATGGCGATGCGAATAGGCGAGCGCCGTGCGCGTTGCAACTCCAACAGGCCCAGGCCTACCACAGCCTCGTAATAGGCCGCATCGCCGTGATCGCCCTGCTCCACCAATGTCACGATCAACTCACGCAACAAGCGGCCCACTTCTATGACCTGCACCTGGCTGTCCAGCGTCGCCGCCAACGCCGGGCGCAGGTAGATATTGCGCATCTGCAAATCGGAGACCACGCGAATCCCGTGCTCCACCCCCGGCGGCAACCACACCGCACGCTGGGGCGGCACTACCAGGGCTTCGCGGGGCGTCTCGACCCACATCACTCCGCTCATGGCGTAGAGCAACTGGCCCCAATCGTGGCTGTGCGGCTCTACGTACAACCCACGCGGGTAGGTACGCGCCAACGGCTGCACGGGAACGGCGTGATCACTGAGGTCGGGGGGCGCGGCCAGGGCCATTGCGGGTACACATCAATCGGGTCGGGTGACCATGGTAAAGACTGGTCGCCGGCAAGCGTACTGTTTTTACTCATCCTGCAGGCACCGGGTGGCCGGGCCTGCAGGTCAATCCTGTCAACCGTGGGCTGACTTGGCGCATTCGCAACCCGTCGCCGCCGCGCAGGGTTCACCATGAGCATGATGCTCGGCACAGCCCTGGCAGCAATAGCCCTTGCCGTCTTTCATTATTGCGTCAGCGCCCAATACACATTTGCAGTGAGGGCAAGCACAGGTTTGATCTGGCATGGTCAGACTCCTTTTTCATGGTCGTCCGATGCGGCGAGCGCCGCACCTTAAGCAGTGACCCTGGGCAAGCAAGCATGGTTCAGCGCCGTCAGTCGGCCCGGCGGCTATTACTGCGGTACATGAACACCAACGCCAGGGCAAGCAATAGCATGGCGAGGATACGGCTGCCCGACAGCTCGATCGCCGGGTTGCCCAGCCAGCCAAAGTTGTCGATCAGCATGCCCATGCCCAGTTGCCCGACAATCACCGCCACCGTGGCGACGGCTGTGCCGACCACAGGCACTGCGCCGACCATCACCATCATGTACACCACGCCAAACAGGGCACCGGTCAATTGCCACTTTGGCACCTCCAGCAGGCTGACGGCCTGGGCCGGTTCGAAGAAAAATATCAACAGCGCCGTGGTCAGCGCGCCCACCGCGAAGGTCAACAGACTGCTGCGCAATACCCCCACCGTCTGGCCCAGACGCCCATTGATAGCGGCCTGCACACTCAGCACCGCCCCCGCTGCAATCACCACCACCAACAACATAAACAGATTCATCGTCTTAACCTCGTGCAATCAGAACCAGAGCCGCCACAATCAACGCCAACGCGATCCAGCGCTCGCCATTGACCCGTTTGCGCGCCGTGCCGAACCAGCCGAAGTGGTCGATCAACACACTCTTGCCCACTTGGCCCGAGAGGATCGCGATCATGGTCATCGCGATGCCGATGTGCGGTGTGGCCAGGGTCAATACCACCACGTACATCGGCCCCAGAAACCCGCCGATCAACTGCCAGCGTGGCAGTTGCGTGAATGCTGGACCCTTTTGCGGGCCGCTGAACAGCAGCAGTAAAAACAGAATCGCCGTGCCAACGCCAAAGATGCTCAACGTCGCCCACAAATGCCCGACCTGCGCGCCCAATGGCCCGAGCAACCCGGCCTCCACCGACAGGCCCATGCCCGCCAGAATCACCAACGGCAACAGCAGCAGCCGTAGAAGGTTATTGCTCGGCCTGGCCTGCGCCAGGCCTTCGGTAGAACGTGCCTGCATACATCACCCGTGTATCAAGAAAGGAAAAACATGGCGCGCATTATCCGGTGGCCGTGCTGTGCGATAAATGGGAGTATGCGGACAACACCTTTGCGCAAAACGCACAGCCTGGAGAGACGATGCAGGGCTTGAATGAACTGAGTTTCAAGGCGCTACGCCTGTTTGTGGCCGTGCTGGACCAGGGCAGCTTTTCCGAAGTGGCCCGCCGCGAAAGCCTGGCGCCCTCCTCCATTTCGCGGCAGATTCAACTGATGGAACAGGTCGTCGGCCAGCAATTGCTCTACCGCCATACGCGTGCCGTCAGCCCCACCGAAGCCGGCCGCCTGCTGGGCCGTCACGCACGCTTGCTACTCGAGCAGTTGGAGACGGCTAACCAGGCCCTGCAGGAGCAAGACAGCGAACCCAGCGGCCTGGTGCGCATCAACGCGCCCATGGCGTTCGGCCAGCGTCACCTTTCACCCTGGCTGGGAGGGCTGTGCCGGCGCTACCCGAAGCTGCAACTGGATATCCAGCAGACCGACACCTTCGTCGACCCGCTGCAAGACGGCACCGACCTGCTGTTTCGTATCGGCGTGCTCAATGACTCGGGCATGCAGGCGCGCATCTTCGCGCCGCAACGCTTTCGCATCGCAGCCAGCCCCGCCTACCTGGCCCAGCATGGCACGCCGCGCCACCCCGACGAACTGGCCCACCACCACTGCCTGGCCTACAAAGGCATCACCGGTCAGCAGCGCTGGTTCTTCCGCCGCGGCCAAGGCGATTGGACCCCCTATAGCGTCAGCGGCCCCATCACTGGCAACCACGCCGACACACTCACCCACGCCGCCGAACAAGGCCTGGGCCTGGTGGCGTTTCCGTCCTGGCTGATTGGCGAAAGCCTGCGCGCCGGCACCTTGCAGGCGGTGCTGAGTGAGTATGAGGTCGCGACAACCCTGGAGCCCCAACAGATCGCCGCGTTGTGGCCGGGCAGCCGCAGGCTCTCATTGAAGGTGCGCACGGTGATCGACTATTTCGTGGAGTGTTTTGGGACGGTGCCGTATTGGGATCGGTGAGTGTGACCGCCCCCTGATGGAGCGCAAACTGTTCGAAGGCGGTGTTGAGAAAACGAGCACATGACTCAACCCTAGCTCAGAACAACCACTGCCCGATCAACCACGCATTCGCCCCACTGATCACCGCGAACAGAAACCACGCCAGCAGCCGCGTGGGCAGCCGGTTGACGAATGGCCCCATCAATTGCTTGTCGCCAGTCATGCGGATCAGCGGGTACAGCGCAAAGGGCAACTGCAGGCTCAGGACCACCTGGCTGAGAATCAGCAGCTTGCCGATGGCATCATCACCCATCAGCCATACACCTAGAAACGCCGGGATCAGCGCCAGCCCACGGGTAATCAGGCGGCGCTGCCAGCAGGGTATGCGCAGGTTGAGGTAACCCTCCATGATAACTTGGCCGGCAATGGTGCCGGTAAAGGTCGAACTCTGACCCGAAGCCAGCAAGGCGATACCGAACAGAATGCTGGCGAAAGCACCGCCGACCAAGGGATCGAGCAGGTGATAGGCGTCCTGGATCTCCACCACATCGGTATGGCCGGTCTTGTAGAAGGCTGCAGCCGCCAGCACCAGGATGGCGCCGTTGACCAACAGCGCCAAGGCCAGGGAGCCGATGGTGTCGATACGCGCCAGCTTGACCGCGTCCTGTTTGCTCGCCAGGTCCTTGCCGATCAGGCGGGTCTGCACGATGGAGGTGTGCAGGTAGAGGTTATGAGGCATGACCGTCGCGCCGAGAATACCGATGGCCAAGTACAACGGCGCCGCATCGCTGATAGCCGACAGTGACGGAGTGAAGCCACTGAGCACGTCGGGCCAGTAGGGTTTGATCAGCACCAGTTCGATGAAAAAACACACGCCGATGGTGGCGACCAGCGCCAGCATGATCGCTTCCAGGCGGCGAAAACCACGATTTTGCAGGGCCAGGATCAACAGCGTATCGAAGGCAGTGATGACAATACCAGTGGTCAGCGACACGCCCAGCAACAGGTGAAACGCCAGGGCGCAGCCGAGCACTTCGGCAAGGTCTGTGGCGATGATGGAGATTTCCGCCAACACCCACTGGGTACGAGCAGAGCGCTGGCTGTAGCGCTCACGGCACAGTTGCGCCAGGTCCTTGCCAGTGGCGATACCCAGCCGTGAACACAGGCACTGCACCGCCATCCCCGCCAGGCTGGCCAGCAGCACCACAAACAACAGGCTGTAGCCGTAGCGTGAACCGGCTTCAATGGCCGTTGCCCAGTTGCCGGGGTCCATGTAGCCGATGGAGATCAACAGGCCGGGGCCAGCGAACATCAGCACCCGTTTAAAAAACGAGGCCTTGGGATCAACAGCGACAGAGCCGGCCACTTCCGGCGGGCAGAACGGGGCGGTAGCGATTTTCGGCAGGCTGAATTTCACGCGGTATTCCAGGCAAATACACAAGACTTGGGCAGCAGCTTATCAGTCGGACGCGACCGTGCGCATCACCGTGTCTCGCGGCAGGTCAAACGCTTCCACCACTTGCACCACCAGCTCCAGTTCCTGGTTAAGGGCCTCGCGCTCCATGCGCTGGCGAATCACGCCGATCACCAGTACCGCCAGGGTGGTGATCGAATATGCCGGGCCGGAAAACGCTCGCACCCCGCTGACCAGCAACATCGCCGCAGCCAGCGCCTGGCCCACCACCGGAATCGCCGTGGCCGCACCGCGCCGCAGGATAAACCCAGTCAGCCCGGCCAACGCCGTGCCGCTCAAGGCGGTGGTGGCCGAACGCCCCAGATCGAAACGGTTGAACAGCCCCTGCTCTTTTTGTGCAGCCGCCTTGAGCTCGGCCTCGAACGCCTGGCGATCAGCGCGACTGAGTTTGTCCTTGTACTGCTCGATCAGTGTTTCTGCGACCTGCCCTTCGATCTCTGCCAGCGCCACGTGCTCAAGTGGCTGGTCGAACTTGATGCCCAGGCGTTGCGCCACATCTTCGGCAATCTGGCGATAGCCCACGCCATGGCCACGGGCCAGGTTCATAAAGCTATCACCGCCCATGCGCTGCAATTCAATGGCCAGTTTCAACGGCTCGCGCACACTGGCATCAATCGCGGCACTGCGCTTTTGCGCCATCAGTTCGGCAAGAAACTTCAGCTCCTCCGGCCGCGCTTGCACCAATGCCGGGTACAGGTCCACGTCCGCTTCGGCAAAACGCACTTCACTGCTGCGCGAGTCCACACGGATCATGCCGCGCCGCTCCTGCAGCAAATCGGTGTACTGCACCACCGTCTTCAACTGCGGCCAATAGGCGGCATGATCGAAGCTGGCCAGGTGCACATTGGTGACCTTGGACTTGAGCGCGGGCGTTACGTCAATCGCATAGCGGCCAATGCAACGCTCGGTATCGGGTTTCATGGCCAGCGCCCAGTCCTTGCTGGAGTGGCAGTTGATCAACCGCCCCTTGAGCGGCGCCGACACATCATCCCAGGGGCTCGATGTACAAATCGCCCCGCCCATCAACAACAGGTTATCGAGCGGCAGTTCGCGAGCAATCTCGGGGCTGGCCAGCAAGCTCTTGACCAGGATACGCGCGCCCAGGGAGTGGCCGATCAGGTTGATACGCCGTACCGGCAGCGACTGGTCGTGCAGGTAGCCGGCCAGCTCTGGCAATAACGTCTTGGCCACTTCATCGACCCGTGCCTCGACACTTTTGTAATGGTCGAGAAAATAGGCAATGGCCTTGCCCACGCCCACCGTCGCCGCGCCCAGGCCGCCACCGCCGAGCAGCGAGGCGAGCACGTCCTTGAACGGTGCAAACAGGTTTTCCAGAAAATGCCCCGCCGGCCAGAACAACATCAGGTTGGTCGACCCTTCGATACCGGCCAGTTGCTCCTTGAAACTGCCCAGTTGCTGACGGTTGAAGAATGCCGAATAACCGTGAACATAGAGATTGAGCACATCCCCCTGGGGCTCGCCACACAAGACGAACGTGGGTTTGCGGGTGCGGTGCATTTCATCCCACTGGTGTTGCATGGGGCGGTGACTCCTGGCGGAAGGGATGGCGATAGTAACAAACAGAGCCGACAAGGAAGGTGAATCCTGACCAGCGTTCGCCACGCTCAGGACAATTGGAATAGCCTGAATCTGGCGAAGAGCCCAGCTACTTCAACAGGCAAAGTTGTCAATTTTGACCTGGCCATCCGGAAAAGTGGCGATGATTTCCAGCTCGCCCCCCATCGCACGTATGTAGTCACGCAACGTGCTGATGTACATATCAGTACGACGCTCCATCTTCGAAACCGCTGCCTGGTTGATATTCAATGCCTTTGCCAGGCTTGCCTGGCTCAGTTGCTGGGCTTTGCGCAACTCATGCAGCGGCATTTCTTTCAAGTGTTGCTGAAATATCTGCTCGGCATCGGCGTGCGCCTCAGGTGTCATGCGAGCTTTCAGTTCCGCGAATTTCTTAGCCATGGTCACGGCCCTCTTTACGCAATGAGTCTAAATGTACGTCGTACAGCTTCTCTGCCAAGGGTACGTACTCGTGGTACCAACGGTGCTGTGCGGTTTTATCGCCACCTATCAGCAACACTGCACAGCGCCGAAAATCGAAGGCATACAACACCCTGTAAGGTCGCCCTGCATGCTGTACCCGCAACTCTCGCAGGTTGCCGTGCCGAGCACCCTTGATATCGCTGCTATGGGGAAAGCGCAGCCCAGGCCCGAACAGCCCCAGCAAATCAACACTGGCAGCCACCGACGATTGCTCCTTTGCATCCAAGCCATCCCACCACTCTTCGAATTCATCCGTGTATTCAATGTCCCAGACCATGCAAATATGCCACCCAAGGAATATAAACTCAAGTGCATAACTTTAGGCCGGCGTCGGTTGGTCGCCAGCCGTGTTCCGGAAGAAATTGTATTCACATCCTTCAGGCTGCCCGGTGAGCAATAAATGCCCTGCTTTCATTAACCAACGTACTTCTTCAAAAAATCTTCCAAAAAAAACCGCCCTTTCGGGCGGTTCAAAAAACTCGGCCGTGATCAAAAACCGAGGGAGAAACTCACGGTCACTGCGTGGTCCTTGTCGTTACGCGAGAGTTGGCCCGAATAGCCCAGGCCCAGTCTGCCGTTCTGGCTGATCTGGTAATCCAGCCCCGCTTCCACCACTGCACTGTCCTTGGCAATCGGCACGCCTTGGGTGCTGAACGAGCCACCGCCATTGATAAAGCTCAGGTCGGCGTCGGGCTTGGTATCACCGAAGGCATGGCGCCAGCCGATGCTGCCCCGTGGGGTGATTTTCGAGCCGTTGCCCAGGGTGATGGTCTGGCCAATGCGCACGCCCAGGGTCGAGTAGGTGATGTCCTGGTCGGCATCGCCACGCAGGGCTGCCGAACCGCCTTTTTCCTTGATGGTGTCGCTGTCGTAGTTGACGTAGGCCAGGCCGGCGAACGGTTCCAGGGCCACGCTAGGGGTTTGGATGGTGTAGCCGACTTCACCGAACACCTGCGCACTGCGTGCCTTGTAATCGGCTTTGAGGCGTTGGCCCTCGGCACCGACGGCCACGTTGCGCTTGCTTTCGACGTCATGCCAGCTGTACGCCACGCCCATCCGTGCGGCGAAGGCTTCCTGCTGGTAGGCGGTGTAGGCCATCAGGTGGTAGCTGTCCACATCAGCGCTGGAATTGCGGCGCTTGGCGTCCAGGTCGCTGCGGGTGTAGCCGGCGGCCACGCCCACGCGCCAGGCGTCGTCCACTTGCTTGTCGGTGCCGAGCAGGAAGCCGCTGAGGTTGCGGTCCAGCTTGGCGGTGTTGCTGTCACCGCCCATATGGCCCCAGGTGCCAAGCACGCGCATCCAGCCGACCATCTCGCCGTGACAACCGGCGCTGCTCAGGTGGTTTTCGCTGGGTGCCAGGGCATTGCGCGGGTCGTCCTCGCGGTAGCAACCGGGTTGGCGCAGGCGCTCGTTGACCGCATCACGCACGTAACGCGAGTCTTCAAGCATGGCGCTGGCGGTGCTGGCGTGGATTTCGCCGGACAAGCTGTCGAAGGCCGCGCGTGCCGCTGCCACATCACCATTAAGCAGGGCGTTTTGCACCGCTGCGCCACCGACTCCGGTGCCTGTGCCCAACGCCGCCGCCACGCCGCGCTGGTTACCAGTGGCCGCCACACTGGCGTAACTGACGTCGTTGCGGCTGACCGCCAGGGCCACTTGGGTTGGGCTGTAGTTCAACGCGGAAGTGAGGAACGCCAAGTTCTCCAGATTGGTGGTGGCAAAGGTACCGTTGACTGCGCCCGCCGTCAGCAGGGTGTAGGTGGTGGCGCCGGCATAGGGTGCCAGGTTGACCACATTCAAGGTGCCGCCCAGGTTGGCGGTACCGCCCACGGCCAGGGAGCCGGTGGTGGATGGGGTGATCACCAGCTTCAGCGCACCGGTGCTGGCGTTGGTAAAGTTGCCGGCCACGGTCAGTTTGCCGCTGTCGGGTGTCACCGAGCCGTTGTTGACCAGCGAACCGACACTGCCGTTACCGGTCAGCCCCGCACCGTTGGCCACGGTGACTTGGCCGCCGAGCACGGCGCCTGGGTTGGCCGCGTTGCCCACTTGCAACACGCCCTCTTCCACCGCCACGGTGCCGCTGAACGGCTGGTTGCCGGTCAGCAACAGCGCGCCTGCGCCTTGCTTGATCAGCGCACCGGTGCCGCTCAAGGTGCCGCTGAACTGGCCATTGGTGCGTTGGGCAAACAACAACCGCGCGTTGTTGAGGATCCTGCCACGCAGGCTGGTGGTGGTGCCCGCCAGCGTACCGCCACTGACGGTGGTGCCGCCGGTGTAGGTATTGGCGCCAGTCAGCAGCAAGGTACCGGCATCCAGCTTGTTGATGCCGCCGGTTCCCACCAGCGGAGCATCAATCTGGGCGGTCACGCCGGAATTGACCCGCACCGCCGCCAGGCTGCCATCCGCCGCGTTGGTCGGGCTCAAGCTGCCGCCTTCGCCGGCCGTCAGCACGTAGCCGGCGTCCAGCACTTGCAGGCCGGTGAAGCCTTGGTTGCCAACCACGGTCACGGTGCCGCCCTGCCCGCCAAATACCGCGAACTGGTTGGTGGACGCCTGCCCCTGGGTGCCGGTCGGGTCAGTCCAGTTGGTGCCCGGGCCCCAGGTACCACTGCCACCGGTAATGGTGCCATCGGGGTTGGTGGTGCCGCCGTTCCAGAACTGGATTTGCCCTGGCGCGGTTTGCACCACCAGGTTGAGCTGGTTGGCCAGCGCCGTTTGCAGGCTCAGGTTGCCCAGTGCCACCGGCAAGGTGCCAAAGGTGAGGCCGTTATCGGTCAAGCTGCCGCCGTAGCGGAACAGTTGGTACACGCCGACGCCGAAGCCGCCCGTATCGCTGACGTTGAGGGTGCCGTCCAGGGTCAGGTTGCCCGCCACGTTCACCGCCGTACTGGAGGCACCCGGCGCGCCGAGGGCGAAGTCCAGGGTGGTGCCCGATGACAAGCCCAGCGAACCCACCGACAGCGGCGTCGCGGCGCCGGCCTGGAGCACCGAGCCGTCTGCCATGTTCACCGCACCGCCCAGGGTGCCGCTGCCACCGAGGGTCGCGCCGCTGGCGACTTGTACCGCGGCGCTGTTCAAGGTGCCGTTGACCAGCAGGCTGCCGGTGTTGACGTTGGTGTTGCCGGTGAAGGTGTTAGTGCCGCTGAGCAGCAACGCACCGGTACCGGTTTTATTCAACACGCCGGTACCGGTGAGGTTGCCGGTGTAGGTGCCGTCGGTGGCTTGCTCAAAGGTCAACGCCGCATTGTTGACGATAGCGCCTTGCAGGCTGGCGGTGTTGCCCGTGGTGCTGCCGCCGTTGAGCGTGGTACCGCCGCTGTAGGTGTTGGCCGCGGTCAGCAACAAGTCGCCGTTGCCATTTTTCACCAGGCCGCCGCTGCCGCTGACCACGCCGTTGAGGGCCAGGTCGTGGCTGCCGGCCAGGGTAAGCGGGCCACCCAGGTTGAGGGTATTGGCCAGTTGCAGGTCGGTGCTGCCATCCAGTTGCGCCGCGCCGCCGACCGTCAAGGCACCACTGCCCAAGGCAGCATTATTGCCAAGGATCAATTGACCGGCGTTCAGGCCAGTGCCGCCGCTGTAGCTGTTGACGCCATTGAGCGTCAGCGCTGCCGCACCGTTTTTCACCAGGCTGCCGCTGCCGCTGATAACCCCGTCGAGGGTCAGCGCATTGCTGCCTGCCACCGCCAAGGCACCGTTGAGTACAGCCGCATTGGCCAGGCTGACCGCCGCGTTGCTGTCCAGGGTGGTGCCGCCGGCCGCCGTCAGAGCGCCTGTGCCGAGGGCACTGTTGTTACCCACCACCAGGGTGCCGCCATTCAGCGCGGTACCGCCGGTGTAGCCATTATTGCCGTTGAGTACCAGGGTGCCGCTGTCGAGCTTGGCCAGGGTGCCAGCGCCGTTGAGGGTCACGCCCAGGGTCGCGGTGGCATTGGGGTCGACGCGCACCGCGGTGTTGCCGGTGCCGCCATTGACCAGGTTGAGCACGCCCGCCGTGCCGGAGCCCAGGGTGTAGCCATCAGTGACGAACTGCATGCCGGTGATGTTCTGCGTGCCGTCCACCGTCACGTTGCCCGCCGCGCCTTGGAACACCGCGAAGCTGTTGACCCAGCCCTGGTTGAGGGTGCCGTCGACATTGGTCCAGTTGGTATTGCCGGCGTTCCAGGTGCCGTTGCCGCCGTCAATCGCACCGTTGCCGATCAGGCTGTTGCCATCCCAGAACTGTACGGTGGTGTTGGGCGCAGTCACCAGCAGGTTGACCTTGCTGGTGATCGCGGTCTGCACTTGCAGATCACCCGGTACCACACTGCCTGGCAGTGTGCCGAGCGCCAGGCCGTTATCGGTCAAGGCCCCGGTGTAGTTGATGAGGTTGTAGACGCCGCTGCCAAAGCCGCCGATATCGGTGACATTGAGGTTACCGTCCAGAGTCAGGTCGCCGCCGACATTCAGCAGGCCTGTGCCGCCGCCCAGCACCGGGGTGCCGAGGCCAACATCCAGGTTCGAGTTGCCACCCAGCACCAACGAGCCCACCGACAGTGTGCTGCCGGAGGCCAGGCCGATGTGCCCACCGTCGGCCACGGACACAGCGCCGGCCAATGAACCGCTGCCGGCCAGGGTTGCGCCGCTGTTCACCGCCACCGTGCCGCTGGCCAGGGAACCTGTGACATTCAAGGTACCGCCGTTGACGTTGGCCGCGCCGCTGAGGGCATTGGTGCCGCTCAGGTTGAGCACCCCGCTGCCGTTTTTATCCAGGTTTCCGGCACCGTTGAGCGCGCCGCCAAAGCTGTTATCAAGATTGCTGCCTCCCACCGCCAGCGTAGCGCCGCCCGCCACCTGCACCGTGCCGGTGCCAGCCAGGCTGTTGAGGTTGGCATTGCCACCCAGGTTGAGGCTCGCGCCGCTGCCGACAGTGACGCCGGAGGTGGTGCCCAGCGCACCATTACCCGCCGTGGTCACGCTGCCGGCCGCCACGGTCAGTGGGCCGCTGAAGCTGTTGTTGCCAGTCAGCAGCAGGTCCGCCGCGCCATTCTTGATCAGCGCTGCATTGCCAGCGAGTACGCCGGCCAGGGTCAGGTTGTTGCTGCCAGCGACGCTGAGGTCGCCATTGAGGTTTACCGCATTGGCCAGCACCAGCGGCGTGCTATTGGCCAGGGTCGCCGCACCGCCGACGGTCAGCGCGCCCGAGCCCAGGGCCGTGGTGCTGCCGAGGGTCAGCGTACCGGCATTGAGTGCCGTGCCGCCGCTGTAGGTATTGGCGCCGTTCAGAGTCAGGTTGGCGCCACCGGCCTTGGTCAACGAACCACTGCCGTCCACCACGCCGTTGAGGCTCAGGTCGTTGCTGCCGCCGACGGTGAGCGCGGCATTCAGGCTGGTGTTATTGGCCAGGGCCAACGCCGTGTTGGTGTCCAGGGTGGTTGCCCCATTGACCGCCAAGGCACCACTGCCCAGGGCCGACGCATTGCCCAGGGTCAGGGAGCCGGCATTCAACTGCGTGCCGCCCAAGTAGGCATTGGCGCCGTTGAGCGTGAGGTCGCCCGCGCCGGTTTTGGTCAGCCCACCGGTACCGCTGACCAGGCCGTTCAGGCTCAGGTCGGCGGTGCCTAGAATGCCCAGGTTGCCGGCCAGATTGACCGTATTGGCCAGGGCGACCGCCGTGCTGCTGTCGAGGGTGGTGCCGGCGGCCGCGTTCAGGGCGCCACTGCCCAGGGCCGTGTTGGAGGCCAGGATCAGGCCGCCTGCGTTGAGTGCGGTTGGGCCGGCATAGGTGTTGTTGCCACTGAGGGTCAGGTTGGCGATGCCATTCTTGATCAGGCTGCCCGTGCCCGCCACGGTGCCGGCCAGAGTCAGGGCATTGCTGCCGCCGAGGGTCAGGCTACCGTTGACGTTGAGCGCATTGGCCAAGCTGACTGCGGTGTTGCTGTCCAGGGTGGTGCCGTTGGCGGTGGTCAAGGCGCCGCTGCCCAGAGCACTGTTATTGCCGACCACCAGGGTGCCGCCATCCAGGGCGGTGCCGCCGGTGTAGCTGTTGGCACCGTTAAGCACCAGGGTGCCGGTGTCGAGCTTGGCCAGGGTGCCGCCGCCGTTGAGCGCGACGCCCAGGGTGGCAGTGACGCCGGGATCGACACGTACGGCGGTGTTGCCGCCCACGCCGTTGAACAGGGTCAAGGCGCCCGCTGCGCTGCCGGCCAGGTTGTAGCCATCGGTGACGAACTGCAAACCGGTGATGGCTTGCGCGCCGTCAACCGTGACAGTGCCCGCCGTGCCTTGGAACACGGCAAAGCTGTTCGGGGTCCAGGCTGTATTGAATGCGCCGTTGACGCCGGTCCATTGGCTGGCGCCTGCACTCCAGGTGCCGCTGCCGCCTTCGATGGTGCCATTGCCCGTGGTTTGGCTGCCGTCCCAGAACTGCACGTTGGTGCTGCCGTTGACCAGCAGGTTGACCTGGTTACCGATAGCGGTTTGCAGGTCCAGGTCGCTGGCCGGGATGTTCACCGGCAGGCTGCCCAGCAGCAGGCCGTTGTTGGTCAGGCCGCCGGTGTAGTCGATCAGGCGGTAGATACCCGCACCGAAGCCGCCGATATCCGTGACGTTGAGGGTGCCGTCCAGGGTCAGGTTGCCGTTGACCTGAACCAGCGCCGTGCCGCCAGTGGCGGGCGCGCCGAGGCCCGCATCCAGGTTGGAGTTGGCATTGAACAGCAACGAACCGGTGGTGAGGGTCGCGCCGGAATTGACGGCCAGGTGGCCGCCGTCGGCAATGGTCACGTTGCCCAACAAAGTACCGGTACCACCGAGGGTGGCACCACTGCCCACCGCCACGTTGGTGCTGGCCAGGGAACCATTGACGAGCAAGCTGCCGGCGTGGACCTGGGCATCGCCGGTCACCACGCTGAGGCCACCGAGGGTCAAGGCGCCTGTGCCGTCTTTGGCCAGGTTGCCGAGGCCTGCCACGACGCCGTCGAAAGTGCTGTCGAGGTTATTGTTGCCGACGCTCAAGGTGCTGCCGGCCGCTACGGTTGCAAGCCCGGTACCCGTGAGGGCGCCCAGGCTGGCGCTGCCGCCCAGGTTCAAGGAAGTACCGCTCGCCAGGTTGACCCCGGCGCCGACACCCAGTGCCCCATTGCCCAGCGTGGTGAGGCTGCCCGATTGCACATCGAACAGGCCGTTGAAGGTGTTAGTACCGGTGAGGCTCACATCCGCCGTGCCGGTTTTGACCAGGCTACCGCTGCCGGCCAGCACGCCGGCCAGGGTCAGGTTATTGTTGAGACCGCCCACGGTCAGCCCAGCGTTGAGGTTGACCGCATTGGCCAATACCAGCGGTGTGCTGTTGGCCAGCGTGGCCGCGCCGTTTACGTTCAAGGCGCCGGTACCCAGGGCCGCTGCCGTGCCCAGGGTCAGCGTGCCGGCGTTGAGGGTGGTGCCGCCCTGGAAGGTGTTGACGCCATTGAGGGTCAGGTTGGCCGCGCCGTCTTTGCTCAGGCCAGCCGTGCCGGTGACCAGGCCACCCAGGGTCAGGTCATTGCTGCCGGTGACGGCGAGGTTGGCGTCAAGCACGACGCCATTGCCCACACTCAGCGCTGCCGTGTTATCCAGGGTCGCCGCGCCGCCAACGGTGAGGTTGCCCAGACCAAGGGCGGTGGCGCTGCCCAAGGTCAGCGTACCGGCGTTCAGGGTGGTGCCACCCAGGTAGGCGTTGGCGCCGCTGAGGATCAGATTGGCCGCGCCCTCCTTGGTCAGGCTGCCCGCACCGTTGATTGCGCCGCCGAGCGTCAGGTCAGCGGTGCCGCCGATGCCCAGGTTGCCAGCCAGATTGATCGCGTTGGTGGTGGTAACCGCCGTGCTGGCGTCCAATGTTGTGCCGCCGGCGGCGTTCAACACGCCCGCGCCCAGCGCCGTATTGCTGGCCAGGATCAGCCCGCCTGCGTTCAAGGCCACAGGGCCCAGGAAGGTATTGGTGCCGCCGAGTGTCAGGTCTGCCGTGCCGTTCTTCACCAGACCACCGATGCCACTGATGGCGCCATTGAGCGCCAATGCGTTGCTGCCGCCGACCGTCAGGCTGCCGCTGAGTACCGCATTATTGCCCAGGGTTACGGAGGCGTTGCTGTCCAGTGTGGTGCCCGCCGCAGCAGTCAGGGCGCCAGTACCCAGCGCGGTGTTGCTGCCGACCACCAAGGTACCGCCATTGAGCAAGGTGCCACCGGTGTAGCTGTTGGCGCCATTGAGCACCAGCGTGCCGGTATCGAGTTTGTTCAGAACGCCCGCGCCGGTGATATCGACGCCGAGGGTGGCAGTCGCCAGTGGGTCGACGCGCACGGCGAAGTTGCCGCTGCCGGTGCTCAACTGCCCACCGGTGCCATTGACCAGGCTGTAGCCATCGGTGACGAATTGCAGACCGGTGATGGTTTGTACGCCATTCACGCTGACAGTCCCCGCAGCACCTTGGAACACCGCAAAGCCACCGCCCCAGGTCTGGTTGGAAAGGCCGTCGGCCGAGGTCCAGTTGGTGCCCCCCGCTGTCCAGGTGCCGTTGCCACCGTCGACAGTGCCGTTGGCAAGGGTGTTGCTGCCGTCCCAGAAACGAATATTCGGCGCCGCTACCACCAGGTTGACCTGGCTGCCCACTGAGGTCTGTACCAGCAGATCACCCAGGCCATAACCCAGCGGCACCGTGTTGACGTTCAATGCGCCGGTCAAGCCGCCGGTGTAGTTGATCAAGCGATACACGCCGGCGCCAAAGCCACCGGCATCGCTCACATTAAGGTCGCCGGCCAGATTCACGTTGCCACCGACATTCATCAGCGAGGTCAGCGACGGTGCGCCAAGCGCCACATCCAGACTGGCCCCGGCACTCATGTTCAGGCCGCCAGCCGACAAGGTCGTGCCACTGCCCAGCGCCAGGTACCCGCCGTTGTTGATATTCGCCGTACCCAATAGCGAGCCACTGCCGGTGAGGGTGCCGCCGGTATTCACGTTGACCGACGCGCTGCCCAGGGAACCATCGACATCCAGAGTGCCCGCGTTGATCGCCGTGTTACCGGTGATGCCATTGATTCCGTTGAGCGTGAGCGTGCCGGTACCCACCTTGATCAAGCTGCCCGCGCCGCTGAGGTCACCGTCAAAAGTACTGCTGGTGTTCACGCCACCCACGGTGAGTTCCAAACCGCCGCCGACTACCACGCCACCCGCACCGCTGAGGCCGGCCAGGCTGGAATCGACGCCCAGGTTCAGCGCAGCGCCAGCGCTGACATCAACGCCGGAGGTGCTGCCCAATGCACCGGCGCTGCCGGTGGTGACGCTGCCGGAGACAATATTCAATGGCCCGGTAAAAGTGTTACTGCCGCTCAAGGTCAGGTCAGCCAAGCCATTTTTGATCAGCGTACTGGCGCCGCTGATCACGCCGCTGAGGTTCAGGTCATTGTTACCCGCGAGCGTCAGGTCGCCATTCAAGGCAATCCCGTTGCCCAGGGTGAAGGTCGCGCTGGTATCCAGAGTGGCCGCACCGCCTACCGTCAAGGGGCCCGCGCCCAATGCGCCTGCCGTGCCCAAGGTCAACGTACCGGCGTTGAGGCTGGTGCCACCGGTGAACGTGTTGGTGCCGTCAAGGGTCAGGTTGGCCAGGCCATCCTTGATCAGCGCCCCCGCGCCGCTGACCACACCGCCCAGGGTCAGCCCATTGGTGCCGCCGACGATCAGCCCGGCGTTGAGGACAATGCCATTGCCCAGTGCCACCGCTGAGTTGCTGTCCAGGGTTGCGGCGCCGCCGACGGTCAAGTTGCCCAGGCCAAGCGCCGTATTGCTGCCGACGGTCAGGCTGCCCGCATTCAGAGTAGTGCCGCCCAGGAAATTATTGCTGCCGCTGAGTGTCAGGCCGGCCGCGCCGTCTTTGGTCAGGCTGCCTGCACCGTTGACCGTGCCGCCCAGGGTCAGGTTGGCGCTGCCACCGATTCCAAGGTTACCGGCCAGGTTGATCGCGTTGGCCAGCGTCGTACTGGTACTGGCGTCCAGGGTCGTGCCCCCGGCTGCATTCAACGTACCCGCGCCCAAGGCACCACTGGCGCCAACTACCAGCTTGCCGCTGTTCAGCGCAGTGTTGCCCAGGTAAGTGTTCGCTTGATTGAGGATCAGATCCGCCGGGCCGTTCTTGATCAACCCACCAAGGCCCGCCACCACACCGCCAAGGGTCAGCGCGTTGCTGCCGCCAAGGGTCAGGTTACCGCCCAGGTTGAGGTTATTGCCCAGGCTCACTGCTGCACTGGCATCCAGCGTGGTACCCGCCGAGGCGTTCAACACACTGGCGCCGAGCGCAGTATTGGAGCCAACCACCAGCGAACCGGCGTTGAGGGCCGTGGCGCCGGTGTAAGTATTGTTGCCCGTAAGCGCCAGGCTCGATACGCCCTCCTTGATCAACCCGGAACCACCGCTGACAACCCCGCCAAGGGTCAGCGGGTTCACGCCGTCTACGGTCAGATTCGCGTTCAAGGTAATCGCATTGCTGGTTGTCAGCGCAGCATTGCTCTGCAAAATACCTGCACCCGCCACGGTCAAGGCACCGGTACCTAGCGCCGCGGCATTGCCCAATGTAAGCGTGCCGGCGTTCAAGGTGGTACCACCCTGGAAGGTATTGGCGCCACTGAGGATCAATTCGCCGATACCCGCTTTGCTCACACCCGCGGCGCCCGAGATCACACCACTCAGGGTCAGCCCGGTCGAGGCGCCCTGTACCGTTAAACCACCGGTACCCAGGGTCATCAGGTTGGCCAGTGTCAGGCCGTTGCCAGTGGCCTCGATAGCGCCGCCGTTAGACGTGAGCACACCGCTGCCAAATGTCGCGTTGTTATTGAATTGCGCCACACCCCCATTGAGCGTAGTGCTGCCGCTGACCAGCGGCCCCTGCAACGTCCAGGTGCCACTGTTGATGGCCAGGTTGTTGAAGTTGACATAGTTGGCGCTTGAAGCCGTGCCGGTGCCTGTACTGCCACCACCGACGCCCGTCGTGTTTTCAAGGATCAGCGAGTTGCTGCCGCCTGCGCCACCGTCCACCTGGCCGGTGGGCGCGAACGTCAGGTTCACGCCGATCAGTCCGCCAAGGCTTAAGCCGAGGCCGCCGCCACTGGTCACCTGCGACCCCGTGACCGCTGTAAACGTGTTGGTACTGGCGGTCCCCATCGAAACGCCGCCAGAGATAGTGCCGGTGTTGCGGAACGTGTTCCCCGTAGCAGAGCTCTCGAACGCCACGCGCCCGGTCAGTGCGCCGTTGTTGGTCATATTGACCTGCCCGCCACCCTGCACCGCTACCACCGGGGTATCGGAGGCAAACAACGTCAGGCCGAGCAAGGAGGAAGAACCAATGACGCCGTTGTTGACGATCGTGGTGGTGCCGCCTGCGCCGTTGGTGGCGTTCAGGGCCATGCCATCCAACGAGGCCAGGTTCAGCCCCAGCAACGCGCCAGTACCGCGCATGATGCCGGTGGCACTGTTGGTGATGTTCAACACGCTGGCTGCCGTGTTGCCGATCACCACCCCACCGCTCAGCACTGAAACCAGTCCGAGGAGTGCCGGGTCAATGGTGCCGGAGTTGTTCAACGTGGCGTTGTTGCCGGTCAGGGTCAGTGCTTTGCCGCCCAGCGTTGCGTTGAGTTGCGCCCCGGCATTGACGTTGACCGTCAGGTTGTTGACCGCGCTGCTGAAGGTATTGAGGAACAATGGCAATGACGGCACGCCCGTACAGGTCACCGTCGCGCCGGCCGCAGGACTTGCCGGGCTGCAGGCGGCAAACACATCCGGGCTCGCCAGCCCCATCACCAGCCCGGCCACTCCCAGGCGGATCGCAAGAGAAAGCGCAGAAATACGAGGTAAAGCGGCAGTCGCAAGTCTTCTATCCACGTTCTACTCCTTGTGGTCCAAGCCTTTCATCCGTGACTGCGTGCACGCCTTGCTTCAACGATCCACACGCATCGAATTCGAAACACCTGACCGTGGTGACTACTGATCCAGTTTTTCGAAACGTTAGTAGACCTGCGCGAAAGCCATTGAATTAAATGGTATTAATACTTTCGTAAAATCGGCGTAAGAATGGGATGAGAGCCAACATCCATTGACTGTCGCGACAAAAATACAAGTTTCAAAATGTGAAAAAGCGCTCTAATAGCGCTCTATTTCCCCTGCTGTGGAATATTTTTGTGGCCAGAGATTGCTCCCGCTCGGGTGCGCAGCGCCCGCAGTTTTTTGGGGCCGCTTCGCAGCCCAGCGGGAGCAAGCTCCCTCGCCACAATGGCCCCCCGAGTTGATCTACGTAAACGATGGAGTTCGTGATGCCCCATGAAGGCAACCTGTTACAAGCAGCCGTGGTGTTCCTGTTCGCCGCCGTGCTGGCCGTGCCCCTGGCCAAGCGCCTGCAATTGGGCGCGGTGCTGGGCTATCTGTTTGCCGGTGTGATCATCGGCCCGTCGGTTCTCGGCCTGATCGGCAACCCGCAAAGCGTGGCGCAGTTCTCTGAACTGGGCGTGGTGCTGTTACTGTTCATCATCGGCCTGGAGCTGTCGCCCAAACGCTTGTGGGTGATGCGCAAGGCGGTGTTCGGCGTCGGTCTGGCCCAGGTCCTGCTCACCGGTGTGGTGATGGGCGCGGTCGCGCTATGGCTGTTTGGCCAGTCGTGGAACAGCGCCATCGTGCTGGGCCTGGGCCTGGCGCTGTCGTCTACGGCGTTTGGCCTGCAAAGCCTGGCCGAACGCAAGGAGCTCAACCAACCCCACGGGCGTCTGGCCTTTGCCATCCTGTTGTTCCAGGACATCGCCGCCATCCCGCTGATCGCCATGGTGCCGTTGCTGGCCGGCAGCGATCATCCGACCACCGAAGCCCAGGGCCTGCAACATGTGTTGCAGATCCTCGGCAGCATCGCAGTGGTGATCATCGGCGGGCGCTACCTGTTGCGCCCGGTGTTTCGCATTGTGGCCAAGACCGGCCTGCGCGAAGTGTCCACCGCCACCGCGCTGCTGGTGGTGATCGGCACCGCCTGGCTGATGGAGTTGGTGGGCGTGTCCATGGCCCTGGGGGCCTTCCTCGCCGGCCTGCTGCTGGCGGATTCGGAATACCGCCACGAACTGGAATCCCAGATCGAGCCATTCAAGGGCCTGCTGCTGGGGCTGTTTTTCATTAGCGTGGGCATGGGCGCCAACCTCAGTTTGCTGCTCAGCACGCCACTGGTGGTGATCGGCCTGACCCTGCTGCTGATCGGCTTGAAGCTGCCGCTGCTGTACGCCGTCGGGCGGATGGTGGGCGACCTCAATCGCGAAAGTGCCCTGCGCCTGGGCGTGGTGCTGGCGGCGGGGGGTGAGTTCGCCTTCGTGGTGTTCAAGATCGGTCGCGACCAGGGCCTGTTCGAACCGCAGCTGTACGACGTGCTGGTGCTCACCATCACCCTGTCCATGGCCGTGACTCCGCTGCTGTTGCTGGTGTGCCCGAAGCTGTTCAAACCCAAGGCCAAGCCGGTGGAAGTGCCCGAGGAATACCGCGCCATCGAAAGCGATGCGCCTCGCGTGGTCATCGCCGGCATGGGCCGGATGGGCCAGATCGTGGCGCGAATCCTGCGCGCGCAGAACATCTCGTTCATCGCCCTCGACACCTCGGTGGAAACCATCGAGCTGACCCGCAGTTTCGGCGGCATGCCGGTGTTCTACGGCGACCCCCAACGCCCGGAAATCCTCCACGCCGCCAAAGTCGATCAAGCGGAGTTCTTCGTGATCGCCATGGACGACCCGGAGATCAACATCAAGACCGCCGAGCTGGTGCGCAACCTCTACCCGCACATGAAGATCATCGCCCGTGCGCGTAACCGCCAGCACGTACACCGCCTGGTGGACCTGGACGCTTCACCGGTGCGCGAAACCTTCTACTCCAGCCTGGAAATGAGCCGCCGTACCCTGGTCGGCCTCGGTTTGAGCCAGGCCCAGGCCGATGCGCGCATCAACCGCTTCAAAACCCACGACCAGCAGGTACTTGCCGCCCAACACGCGGTATACGACGACGCGGCCAAGGTCATGCAAACTGCCCAGGAAGCCCGTGCGGAACTGGCGCGCTTGTTTGAAATGGACAGGCTTGACGAGGAATCCTCCGACAAGCTGTGATGGGCTGGATGAACGAAATTGCGAATTTTCTGACAGAATACGCCGCAATTTCGTTCAACCCCGGAGTGCTTCATGGCCACGTTCACCAAAACCGCAATGCTGCTCGCCCTAGCGCTTACCGCCGGCAGCGTGTTCGCTGCCACCAAGCCCGCCACACAGACAATCTCCACCTTGGGTGGCAAGTTCACCTTCAAACTGCCCAAAGCCTACAGCGCCGACACCCTGCCCTCCGGCACGGCGCAAGACGGCACCGCTGACACCCAAGGCACCCTGTACGCTAACTCAACGACGAAAAGTGTGGTGATCGTCGCCGAAACCGTGCGCAACGATGGAGCAACTATCCAGGATAACGACCCGAAGTTCCTCGACGGCGCCGTGGCTGATTTCGTCAAAGACCAGAGCGCCGCCATGCCCGACTTCAAGAAACTGGGGGAGAAGAAACTCACCTACAAGGGCCTGGGCCTGCGCCAGGTGGACAGCAGCGCTACCCAAGGCGGAGGCAAGACCTTGAACTCCACGTTCCTGGGTGGTTCGGGCAACCATTTGCTGGTGATCCAGGCGATTTCCCGGGCTGATGATGTGAAGGGGCATGCGGCGTTGGTGAAGCAGGTTACGGGCGGCAAGTAGCCCCCTCTTCCAGCCAACACAAAACCCATGTGGGAGCGGGCTTGCCTACGATGGCGGTGTGTCAGTCACTGAATCTTTTACTGAGCCACCGCTATCGCAGCATAGGTATCTACATAACTCTGTAAGCTCAGCGGTAACCACGATGCGAAGCGAGCCGCTCTTGATCTGCTTTTGATCTTAGGCGCCCCGTTAAACCACGCTGGCCGGAATTCGACAGGGATTTGGGGGGTAAACCGGCAGGGATGCCGGTTTAGCCGCCCCGCGCCATGGATGGCGCGTGGCGGCGGCCCCCCAAATCACTGGCGGATTACGGGCACACCGAGCCTAGGCGAGGTGCCGAGTGGTGGGGCAAGAGCGTTTTGCTTACTTTGCCGCTTTTGCAAAGTGAGCCGCCGTAAGGGCGGAACCCTAAGTGGCCGTTACCGCAGGAATGGATATGTACACGGTCCAACTGTGTTGACTGCCAGGCCGTCTTCGCAGGCAAGCCAGCTCCCACATTGGATCGCGGGGCATCAGTTATATCTGTGTCGGCTGCCAGGCCGTCACGGGAGCAAGCTCCCTCGCCACAGATTTAGCGTCGTGCCGAAGTTGTGTAGATACCTATGGCTATCGCAGGCAAGCCAGCTCCCACATTTTTAACCGCATTTTCACTTCAGGCTTTTCTCTAGCCAGGCTTTCAAGTCCTGCACTTCCGCTTCGCTGATGGTGTGATTCATTCCCGGGTACTCATGAAACTCCGGCTTGAGCCCCAACCCCGTCAGCACCTTGTTCGCCTGCGTGGCCGAGCTAAAGGGCAGCGCCTGGTCCAAGGTGCCATGGCCGATAAAGATCGCCAGCTTGCCCATGGACGCATCAGGTTTGAGCGCAGACCTGAGCACCGGTAGCACGCTGCCACTGAGCGCAGCGATACCGCGTACCAACTCGGGTTCACGCAAGGCCACCTCGTAAGACATGATTGCGCCCTGGCTGAACCCCACCAGGAACACCCGATCACTTTGGGTGTGGTACTTGGCGGTAGCCTTGAGCACAAAGTCCTTGATCAGCCGGGCGCTGCTGAACAGTTCATCAGTCTCGCCGTTGTACTCAGGCTCATCGGTCTTGGTGAACCAACGATAACCTTGCGGCTCCACCGGCAGCGGCGCGCGCACCGACAGGTAGGTCCAGGTGGACGGCAACGCGTCCTTGATACCAAACAGATCTTCCTCGTTGCTGCCAAACCCATGCAGGAAGATCACCAGCGGCTGGTTGCGCGCATCACCCTGGGTCTGTTCCAGGTAGGACAAAGGCAAGTCGGTGTGCAAGCCGGAGTCGGCATGAGCGGCGCCGGCCACCAGGGCCAAGGCGAGGGCAAGTTGTTTGAGCATCGGGTTTACCTCAGGGTTTGCGCAACAAATAGGTGTCCATGATCCAGCCGTTTTCCAGGCGCGCCGCCTTGCGTACCCGTTCGATCTCTTCTGCCACATGCCCCACTTTACCGCTGATCAGGATCTCGTCCGGGGTGCCCAGGTAGGCGCCCCAGTAAATATCCAGGTCCTGATCCGCCACACTGCGGTAGGAATCTTCGGCGTCGAGCATGACCACCAGGGTATCGGCATCACTCGCCTGCCCCGCCGCCAACCGGCGCCCAGTGGTGATTTCGATGGACTTGCCAATACGGTTGAGCGCCACCTTGTGCTGCGCCGCCAGGGCTTGCACGCTGGTGATGCCGGGGATCACTTCAAACTCGAAGACACAGCGACCACTGGAAAGAATCGCCTGCAAGATGCGGATGGTGCTGTCGTACAGCGCCGGGTCGCCCCAGGCCAGGAACGCCCCCACCTCACCGTCAGCCATTTCTTCGTTGATCATGCGTTCGAAGGTCTGCTGCTTATCGCGGTTGAGGTCCTGCACAGCGGTGGTGTAGTCGATTTCACCGCGCACACGCTCCGGGCAGTCGGCCTCGACAAAACGGTAGCCGGGCTCGGTGATGTAGGTGTCGCAGATTTCCCGGCGCAGGTCGATCAGCTTGTCCTTGCTCTGGCCCTTGTCCATCAGGAAGAACACGTCGGTACGGTTCAGCGCCTTCACGGCCTGCATCGTGATGTAGTCGGGGTTGCCGGCGCCAATGCCGATGATCAGGATGCGTTTCATGGGTTGCTCTCAGTGCGGGGCGTGGATTTTGCCATGATCAACGCATCAGGCGTGAGTTTCCAGGCGCAGGCGCCAGACCGCGTTGAAACGCAGCTCGGTGCGCGACAGCGGTTCGACATCGATCAGGTAGAACATCGATACTGGAAATTGCATGACGTACAGCATTGCAGCGCGGATGACCAAGGGATGTGTAACGGCCACCACATGGCCGGGTTGGCACTCCAGTGACCTCATCCATTCGCCCACGCGCGCGCAAATGTGGTCCACCGACTCGCCGCCATGGGGGGCGCTGGCGCTGTCGGTGAGCCAAGTCATCAATTCATCGCGATCAAGCTGGGCAGTGTCCTGCCCCTTCCAATGGCCAAAATCGCCATCGCGTAACGCGGGCTCAACCACGGCGTGGTCACCGAACAGCGTTGCCGTCTGGCGAGTCCGCGCTTCGGGCCCGCATATCAGGCGCACACTTTTGCGGAACCGATCCGTCAGTGACAGCCGCGCATTCTGCCAATCCATCAGTAACGACTCGTCATCGGGAAACCGCCCCTGCTTTTGCATGGGGGTCACGGCATGACATACGAGAGTCAATCGGGTTGCTTGCATAGGCACCTCACTCTGCTCAGGGACGCGGCGGGGAGAAAACGGCGGCGTATTTCAACCTGTCACAACGAACAGGCAAAGGACTGTGACACATGACGGCTCCCCGCATCAGCGGCTGTAACCCTTCGTATTAAGTGGATACGGAACACCTTCGTACAGAAAAGCCACGAAAATTCGCCACAGAAGGCGCGCTTTTCATAACGATAGACGGAGACTTCCATGACGATCCCGGCAGCCACGAACCATGTTCCACCCTCATCTTCGCAACAAACGCCAACAGGCACCTTTGCGTGGCCGGTCAACCCGGATGAAAGGCTGAAGTATGACATCGCTCAGCAGCCGGAAAATCCTGGTCGATCCGAGCCCGTTTCAAGACGCGCACCAAGTTCGCCTCAATTTCTGCTCACTCAAGGACACGTCAGCACGTTGGTGGAAAAGAGTGATGCCGAGCTGGCACAGCAGCTCAGCGCGGCATTGATGGGCCAGGTCGCTGAGGAGCTCACAACCAACAGACAGTCACTCACCGCCCCGACCCTCACCCAGGTTCCGCCTTTTTCCAGCTTCGGCCAAGCGTGGGCACGTTTTAACCAGGCGCTCAGGGCAGAGCCGTTTGCAACCTTTGCCAAAGCCCATCACATCGACCTGTCCAATTTCAGCTGGAACCCTCAAGAGGGAACCATGACGTGCATGATCAATGGCTCCCCCAACAGCTTCACGGAGTTCACCCCTGGCTGGTCACAGGCATCGGCGGACGTCGCCGCAGCGGCCAGAGAGCTGGGCGCCCCGTCGACGACCTGGTTCCGCTACACCGGCGAACACACGCCTCCCAGTTACCTGGTCGGAGACTTCTACGCTATCGCTAGAACCGAGCTCACGCGCAATCCGCGGGCCGTGATCGCGGCACTCCAGCAAGCCGATACATTCCCCTCTCTGGTCATCCCCAACGGCCCCCTGCCATTGGACATCTCGCAACAGACCTTGCGTGCCAGGCAAGCACAACGCAGCGTGAAGGAGACGATCACCCAAGCCACCTTTGAACGCAGCGGCACACTTGCCGACTCCAGTCGCACACCGACGCCCGCCGAACGCGTCGAGGCGGCTGATCGGGAAGTGGCACGGGAGTGTGCCAGAATCCTCACGAGGATCGGATATCAAAGGCGCATCGATGATCAGTCGCTAACCTTTCTCCCCCTCCTGAATGTGCCTGACGACTCTACCTACGCACACACACGCGAGGCGTTCGGCAAATGCTTCTCCAGCCCCGCTTTCCTGGCGTTTGCGAAAGAACATAATCTCGAGGTTTCATCCTTGTTTATCCACTTGCCGACAGGCCAGTTGGAAGGCTACGTACGAAACCCTGACGGCAGCCGTAAATCGATTGTTTTGCGCACGTCGACTTGCCCCCAATGGGCGGCCCTTGAACCCGACATTTCAAGCGCAGCCCGAAAATACGGGAGAAGCGGCTCGGTCTACGAGGGGCCCGTTCGTACCCAGCAAGCGCTGGATCTCTCTATGATGCTGGACTTTTACGGCGTGACTCGGGAAACCGGCTCAGAGCAGAAGTGGCTCGAACAAGTCGCAGGGCTCATCCGCGATGGCTTCCCCTCCTTGAAAAAAAACAACCCTTCTGCTGACACCTCGCGTGGGATTCGCGAACTGCAGCAGGCAACCCTACAAGCACTTGCAGGCATCAAACCCCCTCCAACACCTACTGTCGTTCAAGCGCCTGCGCCGGTAACCACCGCCAAGCCGCCCGTCGCCAGCCCCGTGAGCGACATCGCCCACCGTCTGTTTAACGCAGAGCCCGGATTGCAATCGGTCGTATCGGGATTACTCAAGGACGCCATCGATGCGTCATTGAACCTCGACGTGGAGCAGTTGGCGTTCGCCGTTCCCGATCCGGACAATCCAGGTGAGCACATTGAAATACCGCTGATGGAAATGATCATCAGCCATGTCGCTGGAGGCGCCGCGCCGGTTTTCGACAGCGCTGGCAAATTCGTCGATACGCGCGAGGACGTGCTCGCCCGTACCGGCAAACCTGCGGGTACTGCACTTCCTATCGATAGGTCAGCGCTACAGAAGGCTATGAGCGAGTTGCCCGATAAGCTGAACGAAACGCTTCGAGCGGCAAAGATCACGTATTGGAATGAGCCGCCGTTCAATGAGCCGACCCCTGGGCTGAGTGCCGACACAGCGCTCAGTGTCACCCCGATTTACGCGGGTAGCCGGCGGTCAATGCTCGGCCAGCTGTTGCACAGCAACCTGCGCCTGGCCAGTTTAAAATCTCCAGGTCTCAATGACATACAACGCGAAACACTGGATACGGTAGCAAGGTTTCCCCACGGGCACCTCAACCCTACAGACAACTCCAAGACAACCATTCACTTCATGGTCCGCACTGACCCGGCCAACCCAGACAGCCCGAACTTTCAAACCCCTAACCTGTTCATCGAACGCAAGGCTGGGGACCGCACCCTCGCAGTGCTGATGTGCGAACCCAGCGGAAAGGTTACCCCTTATGCTTCCCTGAATGGTGCCCAGCAGGCCTGGGAACAGCAAAACCCCGCGGCGCAACCACCGACCCGCACCGACAAGCCCAGCCTGAAAGCCTTCGACGCTGATGCGTTCTACCTGCAAGCGAACGTCATGATTAACAACGGGGACGCCAACGCCGACACTGATCCCGCGCTGATCGTGGCGCGACCATCCCAAGAGTCCGGGCTCAAGCGTCCCGAATGGTCGAAAACCGCCTCCGATGCCAATCGCTTTATTTACCATGACCTGCTTCTGGAGATGGCGGGCTTCGAGCGCCGGCACAAGGGCAAGAGCTTTGGCAGTGATATTCCGGACATTAGCACTTATATCCAGGAACAGATCAAAGCCCTCAACCCTCCACCCTTTCACTATGACATCAAGGATCTGGAAGTCATCTTTCACACTCCCTATGGCGCCCCGGCCAGCGGATTCGGATCAACCCAAACCACCACCCTGCCCTTCACCGAAACCTTTGTACGCAACCTTTCAGGATTACCAAAAGGTCGGGTGGAGGTGCGTCACAAACCGACGGGCATTCATCTAGCCAAGCTCGGAAAAGAGGGCGAACTGGGTAAGCTGATTCAGCAAATCGATGCCGGCAAGAACTACCCCGAATTAGTCAGGCGCGAGCTGCTCGACGATCCTGAAAAAAAAACCAGGCGCCAAGCGCTGTTCGCCGAGCAAGTCCCGATTGAACTGAAAATGAGGGCCCTGGCACTGACGGCCAAAGGCGAGGCTGGCTTCGATAACGCCATGGGTTTTCGTTACCTCCAGGCAATACTGGATCCAACGCCAGGGAAGAAGTTTGTCAATGGCAACGAAATCACCGTGCGCCCGTTGGCGCTCATGCGCCTGCCCGGCGCGGTGCCCGATGTGGTCGAAAACATGTTCCTGATCGAACCCAAAGACACCACAGTCGGCCCGCATATTCTTTATCGCCCGTTGAATTCCAGCGCCCCCCTGCTGCAGTTTCCTTCGCGCCAGGCGCTAATGGAGTCTGTCCAGACACAGAAGGAGCTACAAAAAGACATTCTTGCCTGGCTGCCTGATGAGACAACCCGCGCCGTCTACAGGCACGATGGCTTTCGCGAACCGCATATGCCGACATATACGCCCGTGTTCACGCCTGCGCCGCCCACACTGGCGACTCACGACCTGTCGTCCGAGCTGCAAACCGGGCAACTGATGAGCTACTTATATGAAGCCAATTCAAGGGCGCTGACATCGCTGGCCGAACACCAAGCCGTATCCAACGGGGAAAGTCGCTGGGAAAGGATTAAAGAAGGGGCAGGCCTATTACTCAATACGGCATTTCTGTTCATGCCAGAGAGTGCCTTTTTAATCGGTATGCCGTTTCAGGCAGACAGCATCATAAGTGATATCAAGACGCTTGCCGGGAGCAGGGAAGGAAACAAAGAAGCAGCCGCAACAGATTTATTCATCAACATAGCGATGTTATTGCTTCACCTCGCAAGAGCACACCCCACTCAAACCTCCGCACGTACTGGAGTCGCGGCCATTCATACGGTACCGCAGGAAACACGCGCAGGTGATTTACCGGCGGCGCCTTCGCCTGAGTCAGCATTACGTGAAGTGATTCGGTTGGGCGGTCCATGGAGGGGTTTCAAGGCCATCGATGGCGACATACAAACCTTCGAGGATATTTACAAAGGCGCCCCACGACTCAATATATTCGGACATGGGACTGAACCGGCCACCGGAGAGCCCGCGAAAGTCGTAGGCGCAAACGGCAAGTTCTATTCGGCGCAAGACATCGTCAATAAACTTCGTGCGGAAAAAATTGACTTCAGCAAATATAAAAACATTGTGCTTCGCGTCTGCTATTCCGGCGCAAACGGCCCGAACTCGCTGGGTGATGAAATCTCCAACCTGACCAACATACCCACCAAGTCATTCGCAGGTCCTGTGCACATGGATTATTTTTTGGGCAAAGACCCAACGGGCCTGTTCAAAACGTACTATCGGGAATTCAAAGCGAAATACCCCACGCTTTCTCCACGCGACATAAAGTTGCTCGCTGACTCGAAAGTGAAGTTGGATTTTGCCAAGAACAACCACCTTAATACGGTGGAAAAGACATCAGGAACGCTGCTGCGATTCAATATTGGCACCCAGAAAGAGCCTGAGATGGTTCAAGAACTTGTCGATTACCGGCCACATTACTCCTACCCTGCCCTGGCCGCGGCCCACGTGTTGCCAGCCAATTCAACCCGGTAGCCTGTTGCGGCAGGTTTGCCAACACAACCCTGCCGTTTGATTACCAAGATGCAAACACGGCGTCAGGCCAGCGCCGTTTTCGCAGACGCCACCCTAGGCGTGGCACCGACCACGAAGTCCTCCTTGCGCAACAGCACCAGCGCTACCAACGACACCACCCCGGTCGCTACATAGAAATACCACGGCGAAGTAATGTCGCCTGTCACCTTGATCAACCAAGTGGAAATCAACGGCGCACTGCCGCCAAACACCGCGACGGGCACGTTATACGCCACGGCAATCCCAGTGGAGCGAATCCGCGTCGGCAACAGCTCACTCATCAACGCATAGGTTGACGACGCGTACAGCCCGAACAGAATCGCCACCGCCATCAACGGCGCGAAGAAGGTCGCCGGGGTGGCGGTCGGGGCGGATTTGAACAGCCAGAACATCGCCAGGGTCGCCAGCGTGCCGATCACCATCAGGAACGGCTTGCGCCCGTATTTATCGGTAAAGGCCCCGCCAAACGGCATCACGAAAGCCGCCGAGAAGCTGGCGACGAACACATAGAGCAAGGTGGTGCCGCTGTCGAACTTGAGGATCTTGGCCATGTAGGTCGAGGCGAAGGTCAGCACCAGGTAAAAGATCGAGCTGTGCAAGGTGATGATAAAGAACACCAGGGCAATCGCCCGCTTCCACTGCCAGACCTCACGCAGCGGCGCCCGCGAAGTTTGCCCGGCGCGTTGCAGGGCGAGGAACTCGGGGCTGTCTTCGAGCTTGAGGCGGATGTACATGGAAATAAAGCCCAGGGGCGCGGCGATCAGGAACGGTACGCGCCAGGCCCATTCCTGCATGACCTCGGCGCCCAGCACCCAAGTCATGCCGTTGGCCACGGCGCCACCGAGCAGCAGGCCGAGCACGGCGGTAACCATCAGCCAACAGGTGGCAAAGCCACGGCGACCGGGGCCGGCGTATTCAGAGATGAAGCTGGTGACGGTACCGATTTCGCCGCCCGCCGAGAAGCCCTGCACGCAGCGCACCAGGATCAACAGGATCGGTGCGGCGATGCCCAGGCTGGCGTAGGTCGGCAACAGGCCCAGCATCACCGTGGAGCCGGTCATCATCACCAGCGCCATGATCAGGGTTTTGCGCCGGCCGATCTTGTCTGCCAGCGGGCCGAAGAACAGCCCACCCAAAGGGCGGATAAAAAAGCTCAGCGCAAACGCAGCAAAGCTGGCCAACAGGCTGGTGGTGGGGTCATCGGAGACGAAGAACGCCTGGCCGATATAGACCGCGAGAAAGCCATAGACGCCGTAGTCGTACCACTCGATCAAGTGGCCGGAGGTGGCGCCCAGAAACGCACGGCGGCGCTTGCGGACGGTGTCTTGTGCGGGATTGCCCATCGTGGGGACTCCTTGTCTGATTATCGATCCATGTTAAAGCGCGGCGATACTCGCGGTTTGCAGCCAATGCCGCAAGTCGGTCTTGAGAATCTTGCCGTAGCTGTTCTTCGGCAAATCGCTGCGCCACACATATTTTTTCGGCTTTTTGAACGAGGCCATGCGCGCCAGGAACCACGTCGTCAGCTCGCCTTCGTCCAGCGGCTGGCCGCTGCGGGTCACCACGAAGGCCACCACCGACTCACCCCATTGCGCGTCGGGCTCGCCCACCACGCACACTTCGAACACCTCGGGATGCTGGGCCAGCACTTCCTCGACTTCACGGGGGTACACGTTGCTGCCGCCACTGATGATCACGTCCTTGGAGCGATCCGTCAGGGTCAGGTAGCCGGCCGGGTCGAGGTAGCCGATGTCGCCGGTCAGCAGCCAACCGTCCACCAGCGTCTGGCGCGTGGCCTGCGGGTTGCGCCAGTAGCCCTGCATCACCGTGGCGCCACGCACCGCGATTTCACCGCGCTCGCCGGTGGGCAGTGGCTGGTGCTCGGCATCGAGAATGCGGATCTCGACACAGGCTTGCGCGTGGCCCACCGAGGCGGCCAGGGTGGCCCAGTCGGGGCGCTGGCGCTCGGCGATCAAGGCGCGGGGCAAGACGCTGATGGTCATCGGGCTCTCGCCCTGGCCGTAGATCTGCACCAGGCGCGGGCCGAAGGTGTCGACTGCTTCGCGCAGGTCGGCGAGGTACATGGGGCCGCCGCCGTAGACGATGGTCTTGATGCCGGCGCCGTGATAATCCTGGCGCCGGGCCTGTTCGACCATGCGCTTGACCATGGTCGGCGCAGCAAACAGCGACACCTGGCCCATGTGCTCGGCCAGCCCGAACAGCTCGGCGGCATCGAAGCCATGGGAGGCCGGCACCACATGGCGGGCGCCGCAGCGCACATGGATGAAGTTGTACAGGCCGGCGCCGTGGGACATGGGCGCGGCATACAGCGCCGCATCGTCGGCGCTCACTTGATCGACATCCGTGGCGTAGCACAGCGACATGGCGATCAGGTTGCCGTGCGACAGCATCACGCCCTTGGAGCGCCCGGTGGTGCCAGAGGTATAGAACAGCCAGGCGAGGTCGTGATCCTGGCGGGGCACCGGCTGTTCCAGGCTGGGCCAACCATGGCTGGGCGGCAGCGGGTGGCCGTCCAATTCCGTGCAATGCGCGGGCAAATCCCGCGATGAAAACACCTGGCCGCCGTCGGTAAAGATCAACCGCGCCTCGGCATTATCGGCAATCCACGCCGCTTCGCTGGGGTGCAGCTTGGCGTTGATCGGCACCGCCACCCCGCCCATCCACCAGATGGCGTAGAGCAGTTCCAGGTAGTCGCAGCTATTTTTCATCAGCAGCGCCACCGCGTCTCCCGGCACCAGGCCATGCTGCTCCACCAGGTGCGCGGCGCGTTGGCGCACGTGGGCGGCGAAGGTGGCGTAGTCGGCCACTTGCACGCTGCCGTCGAACAATGCCGGGCGTTGCGGGGCCCGACGCTGGGTGTCGTGCAGCCAGTTGGCAATGTTCATGACTCAGCTCCGGCGTGCCTGCAGGACCGAGGCGTAGTTGGCCACCGCCATGCCGCCCATGTTGAACACCAGGCCGAACTCCGGGTTGGGCACCGCCAGGCCAATCGGCTCGCCGGTCAATTGCCGGAACGCCAAGGCATGCATGGACACCCCCGTGGCGCCGACGGGGTGCCCCTTGGCCTTGAGCCCGCCGGAAAGGTTCACCGGCAAGCGCCCGCCGGCGCGCACCACCCCGCTGTCGAGCACGCGATGGCCTTCGCCCTTGGGCGCCAGGCCCATGGCTTCATAGATCAGCAACTCGGCAATGGTGAAGCAGTCGTGCACTTCGGCGAAGCTCAGGTCAGCCAGGGTCACATTCGCCCCGCGCAGCGCTGCATGGATCGCGCGTTGCGGGCCCTCAAAGGCGAGGATGTCACGCTGGGCGATGGGCAAGGTGTCGTTGACCTGGGTCATCGCCCGGATTTGCACCTCGCGACGGAACGCCCGCGCACGTTTGGGCGAGGCGAGGATGATCGCGGCTGCGCCATCGCTGATCAGTGAGCAATCGGTCAGGCGCAGGGAGTCAGCCACGAACGGGTTGCTTTGGGACACGTTGTTGCAGTGTTCGAAATTCATCTCCCGATGCATCTGCGCCAGCGGGTTGGCCATGGCATTGGAGTGGTTTTTGGTAGCGATGGCCGCCATCGAGCCCAGCGGGCAGTGGTAACGCTCCGCGTATTGGCGGGCGGCGCGGCCGAACAACTGGGGGAAACTCAGGCCGGCTTCGGCCGGGTCGTTCTGGTAGCCGGCCCCGGCCAAGGCTTGGGTGACCGCGGCAGTGCTGGTGTGGGTCATCTTCTCGGCGCCCACCACCAGCACCAGCTCAGCGCTGCCGGAGAGGATCGCATTGACCCCCGCCTGAATCGCCGCCGAGCCGGATGCACAGGCGTTTTCACAGCGAGTAGCCGGTTTGAAGCGCAGCCCGGGGTCGGCTTGCAATAGCAATGAGGCGGCAAACCCGTCGGGCACCAGCCCCGAGTTGAAATGGCCGAGGAACAACGCATCGATTTGCGACGCGTCAATCTCGGCGTCGCTCAGGGCTTCGCGGGTCACCTGGACGATCAGGTCTTCCAGCGTCGTGCCTTCCAGGCGACCAAAGCGGGAGTGACCAGCGGCAACAATGGAGACGCAATCAGCAGGCATAATCAATTTCTTCTGTTCTTGATTCGGACTTTACTTACAATGACCCACCCCTGATCGTGCGCCAATTCGTGTAACTACTTACACGGGTAAGTAGCGCCCCAGGGCATTGAACAACGAGGCAGGATGCCCCATGACCGCGCTAGCCCAGCAATTTCCCGACCTCGAACGCCTGGCGTTCAAGCTGTCCCCTGCCCCGCAGATCGTCACCAGCGACCGCGTGATTCTCGACTGCAACGACGCTTTCCTGAAGCTGTTCGGCTATACGCGCGACGCACTGGTCAACCAGCTGACCTTGCTGATCTACCCGTCCCAGGCCGACTACCACGCCATCGGCAAGCGCAGCCATGATTGGCTGCTCGACAGCGACAACGGCTTTTATTCCGATGAACGCTTCATGCAGCACCACAATGGCGAAGTGTTCTGGGCCAAGTCCCACGGCTACACCCTCACCCCCAAAGACCCGTTCAAGCTGATGATCTGGCACTTCGAACGCCTGGACCGCATGCACCAGGGCACCGGCGACCTCACGCCCCGGGAGCGGGAAATCGCCATGCACATCGTCAACGGGTTCAAATCCAAAGAAATTGCCCTGCGCCTGGCGATCTCCCACCGCACCGTTGAGGTGCACCGGGCGCGGTTGATGAAGAAACTGCAGGCCAAGACGGTGGTGGAGTTGGTGTCGAAGATCATTATGGTGGCCTGACAGATAAAGGCTGTTTAACCGATGCCCCGCCATCCAAATGTGTGGGCAGCTCCAATGCCGAACAGTTAAGCGAACGCAATGCCCAACGCAACGAAGATCAAATGTGGGAGCTGGCTTGCCTGCGAAAGCGGTCGTGCAGTAATAGATGCAGTGACTGAAACGTCGTCATCGCAGCATAGGTATCTACGCAGCCACCGGTAACTACGATGCGAAGCGAGCCGCTCTTGATCTGCTTTTGATCTTGATCTCAGGCGCCCCGTTAAACCACGCTGGCCGAACGCAGGCTTGAATTCGTGGGTAACCCGGCAGGACGCCGGGTTAGCCGTCCTGGGCCAAGGATGGCCCATGACGGCGGCCCACGGATTCAAGCCGGAGTGAGGGCACACCGAGCCTAAGCGAGGTGCCGAGTGGTGGGGCAAGAGCGTTTTGCTTACTTTTGCGCTTTTCAAAAGTGAGCCGCTGTAAAAGCGGAACCATAAGCAGCCATGACCTAAATAATGGATATGTACACGGTCTGATCCAAGATTATGGTCGGCTCTCAGGCCGCCTTCGCAGGCAAGCCAGCTTCCACATTTGGATTGAGGGGCGTCAGGTAGACAGGCGTCGGCTGTCTGGGCCGCGTAGCTGAAACGTTCAACCGAGCACGTCCATACAATTCCCCACCGCCCTGCCCCCCTAACCTCACGGCTTTCGAACCCTCAGAAGCGCTGGAGAACGGGCATGGGTAACACAGCAACCAAGGTATCGCTGGCATTGACGCTGCTGGCAAGTGCGATGATGAGCAACGCGTTTGCCGCCACCCCGAACGTGGCCGTGGCGCCGCAGTACGACACCAGCCATGTGTATGTGGCACCGGCCGATGTGGACCGTTTTGCCCAGAGTTTCCTCGCCACCTTCGGCGGCAAAAGCACGCCCCAGGTCGTGGTCAACGTGCTGCCGGTGCCGAGCAGCACCACCTCGCAATTGCTCCAGACCCCGGCGGGCACCGTGTCGTTGTTCGGCTTTACCACCCCCGTGCCTCACCCGTTCGGCCAGGAACGCAACGGCTATCTGGTCAAGGACATGGACGTGGCCCTCAAGGCCGCGCGTGAAAATGGCGCCGACGTAATCGTCAGCGATTTCCCCGACCCCATCGGCCGTGATGCCGTGGTGCAATGGCCGGGCGGTGTGAACATGCAGCTCTACTGGCACACCAAGACCCCGGATTACGCCGCCTTCGACACCGTGCCGGAAAACCGTGTGTATGTGTCCAACGACAGCGCCGAGCGGTTTATCAAGGCGTTCCTGGGTTTCTCCCACGGCAAGGTAGTGAGCGACGACAAGCACGCCCCTGGGGTTGATGTCGGCCAGGCCGGCGGCCACTACCGCCGCGTTGATATCGAATCGCCGTTCGGGCGCATGGCGGTGCTGGTCACCAACGGCCAACTGCCCTACCCGTTCGGCCATGACACCACCGGTTATCAGGTCAACGACCTGGCCGCCACCCTGGGCAAGGCCACTGGCTCTGGCGCCACAGTGCTGGTGCCGGCGTTCGACAGCAAAGGTCGGCGCAGTGCGTTGGTGGAGTTCCCGGGCGGTTATGTCGCAGAAATCCACCAACTCAGCGCGGCAAAATGATTCGTCACGCAGGCTGGAGCCTGGCTGTGCTGTGGCCGTTGCTTGCTGGCAGCGTGCAGGCCGACGACCAGCTGGTACGCCCGGCGATCAAGGCCAACCGCTGGCAGGAAGACTGGTCTGTGCTCAAGGACCCGGCATTGCGCACGCAACCGCTGGACAACCTCAAGTACATCCCACTGTCCGCCGCCAACCCGTTCACCTACTTGTCGTTGGGCGCAACCTTGCGTGAACGTTTCGAGATGAACGACGCCAGCGGGTTCGGCGTGCGGGATGTACCGCGTGACCGCTACCTGATCCAGCGCTTTCAGATGCACGCCGACTTGCACCTGAACGAACACTGGCGGCTGTTCACCCAGTTGGAAGATGTGCGGGCCTATGACAAGACCACCATTGGCGGTGCCGACCAGAACCGCGTCGACCTGCGCCTGGCCTTTGCCGAATACGTGAAGACCTTCAGCGCTGGCACCTTCAAGGCACGGGCTGGCCGCCAGGATTTCGCCTTCGACTTGCAGCGTTTCATCTCGTCACGGGACGGCCCGAATGTGCGGCAGTCCTTCGATGCGTTGTGGGCGGACTGGGAAACGCCGCAATGGCGCTTTATCGGGATCGCCAGCCAACCGGTGCAGTACCAGGATGGCCGGCATTTCGACGACAAGTCCAACAGCGACGCGCGCTTCCACATGCTACGGGTCGAGCGGCTGGTGGGCGGCACCAATGAGCTGTCGGCCTATTACGGCGTGTACGAGCGCAGCGCCGCCCATTACCTGGACGCCGACGGCGAAGAGACGCGCCAGTTGCTGGACGCCCGCCTGGGTGGCGCAGCCCAGGGTTTCGACTGGGACGTCGAAGCCATGCTGCAACGCGGCTCGGTGGGCAGCAAGACGATTCGCGCCTGGGCCGGTGGCAGCCGCACCGGCTACACCTTTGACACGCTGGCCTGGAAGCCGCGTATCGGCCTGCAACTGGATATCGCTTCCGGTGACCGCCAGGCCGGTGACGGCCGGGTCGGCACCTTCAACCCGCTGTTCCCCAATGGCTATTACTTTTCCCTGGCGGGCTACACCGGCTACAGCAACCTGATCCACGTCAAGCCGTCGATCACCGTCAAGCCCCTCGCCAAGCTCAGCGTGCAAACCGCTGTCGGCCTGCTGTGGCGGCAGACCACCGCAGACGCCGTCTACACCCAGCCCAACCTGGCCGTGGCTGGCACGGCGGGCCAAGGCGAGCGCTGGACCGGCGCCTACGGCCAACTGCGCACCGACTACGCCTTTACACCCAACCTCAGCGGTGCGGTCGAGGCGGTGCACTACGCGGTCGGCCAGACCCTGCGTGATGCCGGTGGGCACGACAGCAATTACCTGGGCATGGAGCTCAAGTTCAGTTGGTGAGACAAGCACACCCATACAAGCCTGGGCTCAGGTTTACGGCAATAGTGAGACGGTTTTCACACCGCCCTTTTTCAGCCCTGCAAGGAGTTTCAGATGAGCACATTCGTTGCCAAAGACGGTACCCAGATTTACTTCAAAGACTGGGGCAGCGGTAAGCCCGTGCTGTTCAGCCACGGCTGGCCGCTGGATGCGGACATGTGGGAATACCAGATGGAATACCTGAGCAGCCGTGGCTTTCGCACCATTGCCTTTGACCGTCGTGGTTTTGGCCGCTCGGACCAGCCATGGACCGGTAACGACTACGACACCTTCGCTGACGATATCGCCCAGTTGATCGAACACCTTGACCTGCAGGACGTGACCCTGGTGGGCTTCTCCATGGGTGGCGGTGACGTGGCGCGCTACATCGCCCGCCACGGCAGTGCCCGTGTCGCCGGCCTGGTGTTGTTGGGCGCGGTCACGCCGATCTTCGGTCAGCAAGCCGACTACCCCCAAGGCGTGCCAGGCGAGGTGTTCGATGGCATCAAGGCCGGCCTGTTGAAGGATCGTGCGCAGTTCATCAGCGACTTCAACACGCCATTCTTCGGTCTCAATAAAGGCCAGCACGTTTCGGAGGGTGTGCTCAGCCAAACCCTGCAGATCGCCATGCTCGCGTCGCTCAAATCCACCGTGGATTGCGTCACCGCATTTTCGCAAACCGACTTCCGCCCGGACATGGCCAAAATCGACGTGCCGACCCTGGTGATCCATGGCGACGGCGACCAGATCGTGCCGTTCGAAACCACCGGCAAGGTGGCTGCTGAAATGATCAAGGGCGCGCAACTGAAGGTGTACAAGGATGCGCCTCACGGGTTTGCCGTGACCCACGCTCAACAGCTCAATGAAGACCTGTTGGGATTCCTGAACCGTTGACATCTTGATGCCCCTGTAGGAGCGAGGTTGCTCGCGAAGAACGTCAACGATAACGCGTGCTTGCTGAATGAACGCGGCGCCTATGCGTTTTTCGCGAGCAAGCTCGCTCCTACAGAAGGCAGAAGGCCGGGCGAGCCAGGCCTTTTTTGTTCAGGCAAAGCGCTGGCTCAGCACCAGCCGCCCCGGCCCTGCGATCAGCACGCTGGTAAAGATGATCAACAGCAGCCAACCGAACTGCCCTTCGAACAGCGTCCACTCCGGGTGCACCACCAGCAACGCGATGACCAGCACCGCCAGGATCGGCAGGCACGCCAGGCGCACCAGCACGCCCGCGACGATCAGCAGCGGGCACAGCACCTCGGCAAAGATCGCCAGCAGCAACGTGACATGGGCGCCCAGGTGAAACGGGTCCTCGATCAGCTTCAATTGCTCGCTGTAGTGGAGCAACTTGGGCAACCCATGCACCCACAGCAGGAACAACGCCCCGCTGACCCGCAGGAACAACAACCCGATATCCTGATTTCTCGCTTCGTTCATACGCCACCTGTGTCCGTCAAAAATGAGCGGCAGCCAGTGTGTCCGAAGCCACGCCGACGCACTTGCAGGCTTGTGCTGAAAGCCTGCGTTTGCATTGCCCGAAGAACCCGGCATGATCTTGCTGAACTGCCGACCCCGCGCTACGGTCCCAACCCATACGCTCATCGCTACAGGAACTTTTCCATGACGCTTCCCCAAGAAATGACCCTGATCGAAATCACCACCCCTGGCGGGCCCGAGGTCTTGCAGCCGCGCAGCGCCGACGTGCCAGTGGCCGGGCCGGGCGAGATTCTGATTCGCGTGCACGCCGCCGGGGTCAACCGCCCAGACGCCTTGCAGCGCGCGGGTAAATACCCGATGAAGCCCGGCATGAGCCCGATTCCGGGGTTGGAAGTGGCCGGTGAAGTGGTGGCGCTGGGCACTGGCGTGAACGAATACAGCGTGGGCGACAAGGTTTGCGCCCTGACCAATGGCGGCGGCTATGCGCAGTATTGCGCGGTGCCGGCCAGCCAGGCGCTGCCGATCCCCGCAGGCATGGACTGGATTCAGGCCGCTGCCGTGCCGGAAACGTTCTTTACGGTCTGGGCCAACCTGTTCGGTCTCGGCGGTGCCCGCAAAGGCCAGCGCGCCTTGATCCACGGCGGCACCAGCGGCATCGGCACCACCGCGTTGATGCTTTGCCAGGAGTTCGGCATCCAGGCATTCGCCACGGCGGGCAGCGCCGACAAATGCGCGGCGATTGCCAAGCTCGGTGCCGAGCCGATCAACTACCGCGAACAGGCATTTGCCGAGGTCATCGCCAAACAGACCGATGGCAAAGGCGTCAACGTGATCCTCGACATCATGGGCGCCTCGTACCTCAACAATAACCTCAAGGCCCTGGGCATGGACGGCCACCTGGTGATCCTCGGCTTCCTCGGTGGTGGCAAGGCCAACGACGTCGACCTGCTGACCATCCTCGGCAAACGAGCGGTGATCACCGGCTCGCTGCTGCGGGCCCGCACGCGGGAAGAAAAGGCCGAGATTGCCCAGCAACTGCGCGAACACGTGTGGCCGGTACTCAGTGCCGGGCGCTGCCTGCCGATTATCGACCAGGTCTACGCCTACACCGACGCCGCCCAGGCCCATGCGCGGATGGAAGGTGGGGACCATATCGGCAAGATTGTGTTGCGGGTGGAGTGAGGCGATTCGACTTGCCCGCGAAGGTGGTGTGTCAGTCACTGTATCTGTTACTGCACGACCGCTTTCGCAGGCAAGCCAGCTCCCACATTTGATCTTCATTACTTCGAGCATAGCGTTCGTTTAACTGACCGGCGTCAGGGCAAGCCTCCTCCCACCCTGGATAAAACACAGGCCATCATGGGCTATCACGGCTGTTGGGCATACACCGGATAATCCACATACCCCGCCTGTGTCCCGCCATACAAGCCTTCGGCCTTCAACGCATTCAACGGCCAGCCATTGAACAGCCGCTGGGGCAAGTCCGGGTTGGCAATGAAGGGCCGTCCAAAGGCGATCAAGTCCGCCAACCCGGTCTCTACCAGCCGTGCGCCGCGCTCGGCGGTGTAGCGCCCGGCGTAGATGATCCTGCCGCTGAAGGTGGCGCGCACGGCCTGGCGAAATGTGTCGGGCAGGTCGGGGGCGTTGTCCCAGTCGGCCTCGGCAATGGACACATAGGCGAGGCCCGACGCTTCCAGCACTTTGATCGCTTCGATATAGGTAAGGTGCGGGTCTTCTTCCACCAGGCCGATGTAGACCCGGTCCTGATCGGTGCCACTGAACAGCGGCGAAAAGCGCACGCCCAGGCGTTCCGGCCCCACCACTTTGCACACCGCTTCGACAATCTCGCGCAGCAAGCGCAGGCGATTGTCCAGCGAGCCGCCGTACTCATCCTCACGGAGGTTGGAATGGGCCGAGATGAACTGGTTAACGAGGTAGCCGTTGGCCGCGTGAATTTCCACGCCGTCGAACCCGGCGTCCAGGGCATTGCGCGCAGCCTGGGCGTAGTGCCCTACCAGCTCTTCGATTTCCAGCGTGGTCAAGGCACGGGGGACGGGTGGCTGCACCAGTTCACCCCTACCCGGCCCGGTTTCAATGAAGGCTTTGGCTTGCAACGCCGGCAGCGCAGACGGGCCCACCGGGGCACCACCGTCAGGTTGCAGCGCGTTATGGGACACCCGCCCCACATGCCATAACTGGGCGAAGATCACACCGCCCTCGGCATGCACCGCTGCAGTGACTTTGCGCCAACCCTCGATTTGCGCCGGTGTATGAAGGCCCGGCGTCCACGCGTAGCCCTGGCCCCGGGGTTCGATCTGCGTACCCTCGCTGACCATGAACCCGGCACTGGCCCGTTGACGGTAATACTCGGCCATCAGGTCGGTGGCGATATTACCCGGCTGGGCGCTGCGCTGGCGGGTCAGCGGTGGCAGTACCACACGGTTGTTCAAGCGGTGATGCCCCAGCTTGATCGGGGTATTCAAGATGCAGTCAGGCACGGCGATATTCCAAATTCAGGACGAACGAAAACCGTGGCGACTCCTGGGAGTCGCCACCGCGTAGATCGGTTGATTAATTTAAGCGCAGAGTGTCAGCAGGGCCTTGGCCACTTCGCTGGAGCTGCCTGGGTTTTGCCCAGTCACCAGCAAACCGTCGACAATGACGAAGGATTGCCAGTCGGCGCCCTTCTCATACAGGCCGCCCAATTTACGAAACTCATCTTCAATCAGGAACGGCACGACCTCGGTCAACTGCACAGCGGCCTCTTCCGAGTTGGAGAACCCGGTGACGCGGCGGCCCTTGATCAACGGCTCACCGTTAACTGCCTTGACGTGACGCAAGGCACCCGGTGCATGGCACACAAAGCCAACGGGCTTGCCGGCCCGCTCGAAAGCTTCGATCAGCGCGATGGACACCGGCGACTCCGCCAGGTCCCACAGCGGACCGTGGCCGCCTGGGTAGAACACGGTGTCGAAGTCGGCGGCATTGACCGAGTCCAGCTTCACGGTGGTCGCCAGGGCTTGCTGCGCAGCCGGGTCTTTGCCGAAGCGCTCGGTCTGCTCGGTTTGCGCATCCGGTTCATCGCTCTTGGGGTCCAACGGCGGCTGGCCGCCGGCCGGAGAAGCCAGCACCACTTCGGCGCCAGCGTCCTTGAACGCGTAATAAGGTGCGGCGAATTCTTCGAGCCAGAAGCCGGTCTTGCGCCCGGTATCGCCAAGCTGGTCGTGAGAGGTCAGTACCATTAATACTTTCATTTTCCAGTGCCTCGATCGATGTGAATAACAGGGTTTTCAGGGCTGCCCAACAACTGTTGGGTCAGCAGCAGCGCCTCGGTGAACGGCGCGGTGGTACGGGTGATCTTGCCCATGACGCTGGTTCCCAACCATAGCGCATACAAACGCCTGGCCAGGCTTTCGGGGGCCTGCTCGAACCTGAGCGAGCCGTCTTCGACGCCGCGTTGAAGGGCCACGGCAAGCAAGTCGATGGTGCGCGAAGTACCGCGTTGCAGCGCCAGCCGCATGGGTTCTGACAGATCGGAGACCTCCGCCCCAAGCTTCACGGCCAGGCATTTGCCGGCGTCGGTGCAGCCGGTGTGGTTGTCGATCCAGCCTTGCCAATAACGCATCAGCTTGGCGTGGTGGGTCAATCCCGGCTGATCGAACAACTGCTGCATGCCCTCGACGTAGTGGTCGAAATAGGTATCGAGTAACACCACGCCAAAGGCATCTTTGGAGTTGAAGTAGTGATAAAACGAGCCCTTGGGCACTTGCGCCGCTTGAAGGATCTCGTTCAAGCCCACCGCCGAAAACCCCTTGGCCCCGACAATGGATTGCGCCCGTTCAAGAATCGCTTGCCGCGCACTGCTGCTTGCGTTGCTCATGCTTGCCCCTCTGCGATTAGACCAGTCGTCTAGTGCGTTGGGCTCATGTTAGGCAGCGCGGCATTGGCTCACAATGTCATATCCGCAAGGATTCCGGACACGCACGAAAGTCGGTTGCCGTTTGCCCGGCACACGCCGACAATCGCCTCTCCCCTGCCCCTTGGAGAGATGCAATGCACAGCGTTGCGCTGATGGTTTACCCGAATTTCCAGTCGTTGAGCCTCAGCCTGGGCTCGGTGTTCGAGTGTGCCAACCTGCTGCGCGGCGAGCCGGCCTATGAGTTTCACCTGGTGTCGGAAAGCGGCGGCGCCGTGATGACCTCCCAGGGCTTTTCGGTGAACACCAGCGCGCTCCGCCCAGAGGGCTATGACACCTTGATTGTCAGCGGCTACCTGGAGTTTCGCCTGCCGGAAGCCAACCTGCTGGAACTGGTCAAGGCCGCGTCCGCGCAGTCGCGCCGGGTGGCGTCGTTATGCATGGGCATCTTTGTGCTGGCCGAGGCTGGCCTGCTGGCTGGCAAGCGCACCACCACCCACTGGATCCACGCACCCGCGTTTCGCAAGCGTTACCCGGATATTCGCCTGGAAGAGGACAAGTTGTTCATTGTCGACGGCCAGGTGTGGACCGGTGCGGGCATGAGCGCCGGGGTCGACCTGGCGCTGGCGATGGTGGAGGACGACCTGGGCAGCGACCTGGCCCGTCGCATTGCACGCAAACTGGTGATTGCCCAGCGCCGTGGCAGCGAGCAGTCGCAACTGTCGGCCTTGCTGGAACTGGACCCCAAGTCCGACCGCGTGCAGTTGGCCCTGGCCTATGCCCGTGAAAACCTCACCCATGATTTGTCGGTGGACGCACTGGCCGACGTCGCCCGGCTCAGCCCACGCCAGTTCAGCCGGGTGTTTCGCGAAGAAACCGGGCAGACCCCGGCCAAGGCCATTGAGGCCCTGCGGGTGGAAGCTGCGCGGGCAATGATGGAAACCAGCCGCCACCCGGTGGAAGTGGTGGCGCGCGAAACCGGGTTTGGTGATCGCGAGCGCATGCGCCAGGCGTTCCTCAGGGCCTTCGGGCAGCCACCCCAGGCGATGCAGCAGGTGCTGTTCAACCCGGGCTAGGCCCGTGACGGCCTGACAGCCGACTCCTATCTACCTGAAGTGCCATGATCCAAATGTGGGAGCTGGCTTGCCTGCGATGGCGGCCTACCAGCCGACACTTACCTACCTGACACCCCGCGATCAAACTGTGGGAGCGGGCTTGCTCGCGAAGGCGGCCTGGCAGTCGACCAGAATCTTGGATCAGACCGTGTACATATCCGTTATTTGGGTAACGGCTGCTTATGGTTCCGCTTTTACAGCGGGTCACTTTTGGAAAAGAGCCCCAAAAGTAACCAAAAGGGCTCTTGCCCCACTACTCGGCACCTCGCCTAGGCTCGGTGTGCCCGAACACAGGCTTGAATCCGTGGGCCGCCGCCACGCGCCATCCATGGCGCGGGGCGGCTAACCCGGCGTCCTGCCGGGTTACCCACGAATTCAAGCCTGCGTTCGGCCAGCGTGGTTTGACGGGGCGCTTAAGATCAAGATCAAAAGCAGATCAAAAGCAGATCAAGAGCGGCTCGCTTCGCATCGTGGTTACGGGGTTGATCGCCACAGCCTTGTTCAGATATCTATGCTCATCGAGAGAAAGCCCCAACCCCTCAATGCAACGAAGCCCGGGTAATCAGGTAGCTCACCAACTGCGGCTCATCGTCCAGTTCAATGCTCTGCACCGGACGCGGCAAGTTATCCAGTACGGTGCGCCAGAACGCCTGGGAAACCTCGTCCTGATCATAGAAACGCACCAACCAATTGGCCGAGCCGCTGCACAGCACCTGGCTGGCGATGGCGCGGCCGATGCCTTTGCGGCGGTAGCGCTTGAGGATGAACAGGTCAGCCAGTTCCAGGGCGTCGATGCCCGGCAGTTCGCTGCTTTCGATCAAGAGGAAACCGGCGATATAGCCGTCTACCAGCAACAGGTTGGCGCTCCATTGCGGGTCGCTCCAGTAGCGAGCCAGGTGTTCGTCATGGATGTAGTAACGCCCATCGGTCTCGACATCTTCTTGTTCCCAATCCGAAGACTCATAGGCGTAGTACTGGTAAAGATTACGGATCAGTTCAGCTTCTTCGGGGCCGGTCTGGATCAATTCGACGGTGGTTTCGGGCATGGGGCTCTCGGTGGAAAAACGCAGGGCGCCATTGTTCACAAAAGTGCTGCCCACGCCAATGGCCTGGCGAATCCTTTCTATTAGCTGAACCGATTGCAAATAGCGGTTGCCCTGGCCGAAATCCTGAAACATTTAGAATAAACTTCGCCGGTTTCCCCTATTGCTCAAGGACACGTATTTTGACCAACGTCTGTACCGCCGGCCTGGATGTGGGCTTTGCCTCCCTGGATTACCTGCAAATCTTCATCCTTGGGGTGATCCAGGGCATTACTGAATTGCTGCCGGTGTCGTCCACCGCCCATATGCGCGTTGTGCCCGCCCTGCTCGGCTGGCAAGACCCCGGCTCGGCGTTTTCCGCGGCCATGCAATTGGCGGCGCTGGCGGCGGTAGTCAGCTATTTCTGGCGCGATGTGCGTCAGGTCACCACCGGCAGCATCAGTGCGGTGCGCCGGGGCGACTACAACGACCGCTGGTTCAAGCTCGCCGTGGCGATTGTGCTGGCAACCGTACCGATTGGCATCGCCGGCCTGGCGTTGTCGTCGACCTTGAATGCGTGCAACTCACCCTTGCGCGGGCTGATGGTGATCGGCATTTCCTGCGTGGTGATGGCGGTGCTGCTGGCAGTGGCCGAACTGCGTGCCCGGCATACACGCGACGTGAGCCAAATGCGCCTGCGCGATGCCTTGATTGTGGGAGTTGCGCAGATTGGCGCGTTGATACCGGGCGTATCGCGTTCGGGCTCTACGTTGACCGCAGCGCTGTTCCTGAATTTCAAACGCGAAGAAGCGGCGCGGTTTTCCTTCCTGCTGGGCCTGCCGGCCATCGCCCTGGCCGGTTTGAAAGAGCTGGGGGTATTGCTGCACGCCGACCTGCCCGCCCACGCCTGGCCCCATTTGATGTTCGGGCTGGTGGTGGCCAGCGTCTCGGCGTTCTTCGCGATCTGGGGCCTGATGAAGTTTCTGGAACGGTTCTCCACCTGGCCGTTCGTGATCTACCGTGCGCTGCTGGGGGTGTTTTTGATCGTGGCCGTCAGCACCGGCCTGCTTACCTGACGCTTGTAGGAGCGAGCTTGCTCGCGAAAAACGTCAACGATAACGCGGGCATTCTGTATGTTCGCGGTGGCCTTGGTTTTTTCGCGAGCAAGCTCGCTCCTACAGGTTATTGGCGGTCGGCCAGCGCTTCGAGCAAGTCGGCCGAGGGCACGAAGAACAGGCCGCCGGTCACGGCCGTGCTGAAGTCGAGCAAGCGGTCGTAATTGCCGGCCGGGCGGCCGACGAACATGTTTTCCAGCATCTGTTCCAGAGGCTGAGGCGAGCGTGCGTAGCCGATGAAATAAGTGCCGAATTCGCCCGCGCCTGGGCGGCCGAAGGGCATGTTGTCGCGCAGGATCTTCACTTCCTCACCGCTCTCGTCGGTGATGACGGTCAGGGCGCTGTGGGAGTTGCTCGGCTTGGCGTCTTCGTCCAGTTCGATGTCCGATAATTTGGTGCGCCCGATCACCTTCTCTTGAGCCTCCACCGTCAAGCCATTCCACGCGGTCATGTTGTGCAGGTATTTCTGCACCAGCACATAGCTGCCGCCTTCGAACTCAGGGTCTTCATCGCCCACCAGGGTAAACGCCTCGGCCTTGCGCCCCACCGGGTTCTCGGTGCCGTCGACGAAACCGATGATGCTGCGCATATCGAAGTAGCGAAAGCCCTGGACCTCATCGACCACCTTCACGCTATCACCCAGGGCCGCCATCAGCTGGGTCGCCAGCTCGAAACACAGGTCCATCTGTTCGGCACGGATGTGCAGCAGGATGTCACCGGGGGTCGACACTGCCTTGCGCCCCTCCACACCGAACTCGCGAAACGGATGCAAGGCCGCCGGGCGCGGCGCGCCGAACAGGCGGTCCCAGGCATCCGAGCCAAACCCGCAAACGCAAGTCAGGTTGCCCGAGGGCACGCGTTTGCCTACCGAGCGCACCAGGCCTGCGATGTCGACGCACCAGGCCCGCACGTTTTCAACCGCATCGGGCGCCAGGGTGGCGACCATGAAGATCGCGCTGCTGGTGATCGGGTGGCACACCGATTGTGGTTCGAGCGGGGGACGGACGGGGCAGGTTTTCATGGGCATTCCACAGGCTGAGGGCGGTGAACCCGCGCAGATTAGCAGATCATCGATGGCAACTGGCCCACACCTGGCGAATCAGGGCTTTGAGCTTGAGCGCCTCGGCCCAGCGATCGGTGAGTTCGCGGCCCTGTGCGTCGGTAATCGCATAGGGTGGCGGGCCCAACTCGCAAGTGAAGGACAAGCTCTGCGGACTGTCAGCGCGGCCCAGCCAGTGTTCGATCCCGTAGCGCCACCAGCCGGTAAACCGCTCGACCCACTGTTGGTGCTGGGGAAAATCCAGACAAACCTGCACCTGTTCGCTGCTAGCAATGCGGCCATGAAAGCCCCAGCTGTGACGCAGGATGGTGCGTATCTGTTCGTCGTCTTCCACACTGCCGGGCTCGGGCAACTCGCGGCCAACCACGTAGTGGGAAAGGTCTGCGAGCAGTTTCAGATCGGGCATCTGTGCCAGCAGGTCGAGGGTGAACAATAGGTCGTTGGTGAGCCGGTAACGGTGGGTTTCCAGCAGGATCGGGAAGTCCACCTGTGCGGCCAGGCGTTGCCAGCCGTCGATCAGCCTGGCCGCCTCGGCCTGGGTACGCGGGCGCACGTCGGCTTGCAAGGTGAGGTGGTGACAGCCGTGACGGCTGATCACCTCCAATGCCCTGGCTAGATCTTCCACCGATTGCGGGAACAGTTGCCCTTCAATCTGCAAGCCCCTGGCCGTGGCCGCCGCGTGCAGGCGCTGCACCGATGCAGGTGCCCAGTAATGGTCGGTGATGCCGTCATAACCGGCGGCGGCGATGCGGTCCAGTTGCGCTTCGAGGCTGCCGGGCTCGGTTTGCATGGCCCACATCGATTGGAATACTAACAACTGGCGCATGGTCAGCCTCGCAATAACAGCTTCAGGGATACCTCAGGGTCGGCCAGGCTGGCCGGGTTGAGCGGGATTCGGGCAGTAATCAAGTGCTCGCACAGCTTGATGTCCTTGGATGCGCGGTTACCCAAGGCCCAACTGCAGGCGCCCTGCAAACGGTGATGGTCGTCCAGGTAGAACAGCAGCTGGCCGCCGTCTGGCAATTCCCGGCGAACCATCAGCGCCGTCATCACCCCGACGGTGTGCAAGCCCCACGCGTATTGATCGGACCAGAAACCCGGGATCGTCTCGAACGCCAACTCCCGCCCCAGCAGGTTCAACGCCGCGAGACGGCCCTGGGCTTCGGCGTTGCGCCAGGTTTCCTGGCGCTGATAAAGGCCCGCCAGACGAAACTCGCACACATCCCCCGCCGCGTAGATATCCGCCGCACTGGTGCGCAACTGCGCGTCGACACGAATGCCCTGCCCGACTTCCAAGCCCGCCGCCGCGGCCAACTCGATGTTGGGCTGCATGCCAATGCCGACCACCACCAGGTCGCAGGGCAGCCGTTGCCCGTCGACCAGTTGCACGGCGTCGACGTGGATGCACTCCAGCGCGACGTTCAAACGCACATCCACACCCTGCTCACGGTGCAAGGCCAGCAACGCGTCACTGATCACCGGCGGCAAAACCCGCCCTGCCAACCGTGGCCCGGCTTCCAGCAACGTAACCTCGCAGCCCAGGCCCCGCGCTGTCGCCGCCACCTCCAAGCCGATAAAACCACCGCCGACCACCACCAGCCTGGCGCCTGGCTTTAATTCATTGCGCAAGACCAACGCGTCATCATGGGTGCGCAGGTAAAACACGTTGGCCTGCTCTTGGGGTAAGCGTCGCGCCCGGCCTCCGGTGGCCAGCAGCAGGCCGGCGTAGGTCAACCATTGGCCATCGGCCAATTGCAGCCGGTGGTGCTGGGGCTCCAGGCGGCTGACCGGGTTGGCGGCGATATGCTCGACCCCGAGCGCCGCCAACTGCTGGCTGTCGCACAGGCTGCATTGCGCCAGGTCGCTCGAACCTTGCAGCAAGCCCTTGGACAACGGTGGCCGTTCGTAGGGCAGATGCGCTTCATCGCCGATCAGGATCAGGCGCCCGCTGTAGCCTTCTTCACGCAGGGTCAGTGCCGCACGGCCACCAGCATGGCCGGCGCCGACGATGATCAGGGGGGCGTTCATCCTTCGGCCGTGACGGCGAGCAGCACCCGCCCCGCATCCACCCGCACGGGGTAGGTCTTGAGGTTGACGCACACCGGCGCGCCCAAGGCCTTGCCGGAGCGGTAATCAAAGCGCCCGTTGTGCTTGGGGCACTCGATCACATGGTCCATCACCAGGCCGTCGGCCAGGTGGATTTTCTCGTGGGTGCACAGGCCGGCGGTGGCGAAGAATTCGTTATCGGCTGAACGGAACACCGCGTAGGTCTGCGCGCCGTGGTCGAAGCGCAGCACGTCTTCTGCTTCTATTTCGCCCACGGCGCAGACGTCGATCCATTGATCGTTCATACATTTATCTCCAATGACTGGCTCTTACTCTGTGGGGGGAGCTTGCTCGCGCTGGGCTGCGAAGCGGCCCTGGATTCGTCTGTACGGTGTAGGTCTGAAGGGTTATTGGGGCTGCTGCGCAGCCCAGCGGGAGCAAGCTCCCTCGCCACGGGTGGGGCGTTGGACGAAATAGCCGGGGTCGCTGCGCTGGCGCCAGATCGTCGGAATGATTTCCTGGTAGGCCTGCCACAAGTTGGCATACGGCGGCGGGCAGTCGCTGCGGATCTCTTCGTGCAGTTGACTGAGCGCGTGGTAAGGCACCATCGGGTACATGTGATGTTCGAGGTGGTAGTTCATGTTCATGTAGATAAAGCGCAGCACGCGGTTCATGTAGATGGTGCGGCAGTTACTGCGGTGGTCGAGCACATCTTCGGCCAGGCCCACGTGTTGGCTGATTCCAAACAGGTAACCGAGCCACGCGCCATAGAGGCTGGGCAGGCCCACCAGCATCAGCGGCAACCAGCTGTGCAGGTACAGCGCGGTGCCGATGATCAGGGCGTAGAGGCCGCCCCAGATACGTGCATCTCGGTACACCTTGGGCCACTCTGATTCGGGGATGAAGTCCTGCTCCTGGGCGCTCATTCGCCCGAGCGCATGGCGGGCCACGCCGCTGAAAGTCTTCCAGGCCAGAGGCAGGTTGAACAGGCTGAGGGCCATCATCCATAAGCTTGGCGGGCGCGGTTCGACGATCTCCGGGTCACGGCCGACGACGATGGTGTCGGTGTGATGACGAGCATGGCTCCAGCGCCACACGTGGGGTTCGAAGAGGCACATGAAGCTCGCCACCTGATACAGCGCATCGTTCATCCAGCGGGTCTTGAAGGCCGTGCCGTGGCCGGTTTCGTGCCAGCGCGGGTTGGAGGCCGTACCGTAGAGCACACCGTAGGCGATAAAGAATGGCACGCAGGCCCAAGTGCCCCAGAACCAGTAGCCGCCGACACCGGTGGCCAACAACGTCGAGAACCACAGGGCGGTGTCGCGCAAGGCCGGGCCGTCACGGCGTTGCATCAGGGCTTTCATGCGATTGCGCGGGATGGGCGACTGGTACCAACGGGCCGAGACCAGGCCCTTGTCGGCGGCGCGGGCCGCTTCGGGGCCGGTGAGGCTGTAGTCGCGCCGAGCGCGGTGAGCGGTGTGTCCAGGCATTGTTATTGTTCTCCGCAAGCGTGGGTTTCAGGGGCTTTGCGAAACCCACGATAGAGCGCGGTTAAATCACCCTCAAGGCCTTGAATCCATTCCCTATCAAGCTATCATCCAGGCCCAGCGGGGCTTGATAGTTTTCTATCAAGACGCTCAAGGGGCCTGCCATGCACAACAACAAACGCCCAACCATCGCCACCGTTGCCGCCCATGCGGGGCTCAGCGTAGCCACCGTCGACCGCGTGCTGAACGCCCGCGCGCCGGTCAACCCCGGCACGGCCGAACAGGTGTTCCAGGCCGCCGAAGCGGTGGGCTATTTCGCCGCACGGTTGATCGGCCAGCGCATTCGCGAACGTCGGCCCACCTACCGTTTCGGCGTGCTGTTGCTGGGCACAGCCCAAGCCTTTTATGCGCAGTTGGCCCACGCCATCAGCGAGGCAGCGCAGCATCACGCCACCGCCAACCTGAGCTGCCAGTTCGACTACATCAACGACCGCACGCCCTCCGCCATCGTCGCGCAAATCGAACAACTGGCCGTGCAGTGCGACGCCCTCGCGGTAGTCAGCTTCGCCCATCCGTTGATCAACGCCTGCCTGGCGCAGATCCGCACAGCGGGCGTGCCGGTGGTGGCCCTGCTCTCGGACATCCATGAACACGCCGCCGAACCCTATGTGGGCCAGGACAACCACGTGGTCGGGCGCACCATGGGCTGGCTGTTGGCGCGCACTTGCGGCGCACGCAAAGGCAGCGTGGGCATCCTGTTGGGCGGCCATCGTTTTCTCGGCCATCAGGCACGGGTCGAGGGCTTGCACAGCTACCTGGCCGAACACGCGCCGGGGCTCAAGCCGTTGGAGCCGCTGATCAACCTGGACAACTGCGACATCACCGAAGAAGCCACGCTCGACCTGCTCAGCCGCCATACCGATTTGCGTGGGTTATGCGTGGTGGGCGGTGGTGGCGACGGTGTGATCAACGCCCTGGCGCAACTGCCCAAGCGCCCGACGCTGTGCTGCATCCTGCAAGAGTCCACGCCCTTGTCGCGTCAGGCATTGAGCAACGGCTTGATTGATGTGGTGATGGACTCGCAGCCACGGCAGACGGCCGTGGCGCTGGTGGAGTTGCTGGTGCGCTTGCAGAGTGATGAGGGGTTTGACCCATTGAGGCACCGCGTGCATATACCGCCGCAGATAGTGACCCCGGAAAACCTGTGCAGCTGATCGGTTTGGCTTGAGGTTTCAGCGCTCACGGAAATCGGCGGCGCTCAAGCCAAACCGACTCATCTTGTTGTACAGACCGCCCCGCGACACATCCAGTTGCTGTGCGGCCAGACGAATGTTGCCGCGGGTGCTGGTGAGCGCGGCAACGATGGCGTGCATTTCATGGCTGCTCAAATCCTGCGCGGGCTGGGGCTGGTAGGCGCGCAACGTGGTGCGTTGCGGGGTTTCCAGCGGCAAGTCGGTCGATTGAATCAGCTCGCCCATCGCCAGGTTGGTCGCCCGCTCAATGACGTTCTCCAATTCCCGCACGTTGCCCGGCCAACCATGGGCTGACAGCAACGCCAACGCATCCGGCGCGAAACCTTGTACCGCTTTACGTAGCGAGCGGGCACAGCGCTGCAGGAAGTGCCGCGCCAGCAATGGGATATCGTCACGGCGCATGCGCAGTGGCGGCACGCTCAGGTTCAGCACGTTGAGTCGGTAGTAAAGGTCTTCACGAAACGCACCCTCGGCCACCGCCTGGCTCAGGTTGCGATGGGTGGCGGCGATGATGCGCACGTCGACTTGCCGCGATTGCTTGGCCCCGACGCGGGTGATTTCACCCTCCTGCAAAACCCGTAGCAGACTGACCTGGGCATCGAAGGACATGTCGCCGATTTCATCCAGGAAGATGGTGCCGCCATCCGCCAGTTCGAACTTGCCTGCCGCCCCACCCCGCGCCGAGCCGGTGAACGCGCCTTCGACGTGGCCGAACAGTTCGCTCTGCACCAGGTCCCGTGGGATCGCGCCGCAGTTGACCGCCACAAACGGGCCGTTGCAACGCTCGCTGCCGTTATGAATGGCCTGGGCAAACAGTTCCTTGCCGGTGCCGCTTTCGCCGAGGATCAAGGTGGTGGACTCGCTGCGACTGGCGATACGCCCCAAGTGCAGTGCGTCTTGTATGGCCCGCGAGGTGCCCAGGATGGTCTCGAAGGTATAGCGGGCCTGGGTGCCGATAATGCGCCGGGTAATCTCGCGGATACGGCGGTTTTCGCGCACCGACACGATCACCCCACCCTGCTCCAGTGGGCATACCGAAACCAGGCAGGCGAGTTGGCTGCCGTCGTGCAAGTGGAAGGTGCAATCGCGGTCGCGCACAGGCTCACCCAGCGCGTCGCTCAGTTCACTGCGGCCCAGGCGCTGGAAAGGACTGCCGATCAACTCACGCCCTACCCCGAACAATTGCCGCGCATAACGGTTGAGCGCCTTGATGCAGCCACGCTCATCGAGCACCACCAAGCCTTCGTTGAGCACTTCGAGTACGGCCTGTTGTTCTTCCAGCAACACCTGCAGCGCCATCTGCCGCGACACCGCTTCGGCCGCCGCTTGAACGGTGCCCAGGGTATGGAAATGAAACCAGCCGGGCTCGGCGGTCAGGGTGAGCATGGCCAGGGTCTGGCCTTGGGCATCTTTGATCGGCGCGGCGGCGCAGTGCATGTGGCGCTGGCGCAGGCCGCTGGCGAAATTTTCTTCAGCCAGCACATACACCAGGCGATCTTCGGCCAGGGCCAGGCCGGTGCAGTTGGTGCCTTGCACCGATTCGAGCAAGCGACTGCCCACCGGGGTGATGTCCAGCCCGCAAAAATACAGAGTCGTGCCCTCGGCATCCGTGAGGTTGATATGCCCCCGCGGGTTGTAAGCCAGCAATCCATGCATGACCTGCGCGGCGGCGGCGATCAGGGCGCGATGGTGGGCCAGGGTCGCCGCCAGCACATGAGGCGCAACAAAGCGGTAGTCGCTGTTACCGGGCTCGATACCCGCCTCGACACTGCGTCGCCAGGAATCCCAGATGACTTGGCGTACGCCGTCGGGACGCACGACTTGGCCAGCCAGGCATTGGCGCCACGCCTGTTCCAACGCGGCAATGGGCCCGTCGTTCAGCGCGGCAGGCCCCAGGTTCGTGAGGTATTCGAGGTCTTGCACACTGAACGCCTGGGTCATTGCGGTTATCCATGTTCATATTTTCGACATGTCAGTATAGACATGTCACAAACATGAACACTTTTTGTTTAATTAAAATAATAACCCCATATAAATCAGCCAGTTATAAATTGGCACAGGCCTTGCTCCTGCCCCAATGTCACCCAGGACGGTCCTGGGGGCCCACAACAACAAAAGGGGTCGCTTCATGAGTACACAGAACATCCGCCTGGGCTTGATCGGTGCCGGCCGCATGGGCAGCTTCCATGGCCTTACCGCCGCACGCCACATCCCCGGTGCCTGCCTCGCCGCCATCGCCGATCCCGTCCCAGGCCAGGCCGCTCGCCTGGCAGCAGAACTGGGGGTGGACAAGGCCTACACCGACCCGCAACAGCTGCTGGACGACCCGGACATCGACGGCGTGCTCATCGCCGCCCCTGCCCGTAGCCACGCGGAGCTGGTGATCAACGCCGCACGCGCCGGCAAGGGTATCTTCTGCGAAAAGCCCATGGCGATTACCCTGGACGAAGCCGACCGCGCCATCGCCGCCGCTGCCGATGCACGGGTGCCGTTGCAGGTCGGCTTCAATCGGCGCTTCGCCAAGAGCTTTCGCACTGCGCACCTCGACGTCGTCGCCGGACGTATTGGCACGCCGCAGCTGCTACGCTCGCTGACCCGCGACCCGGCGCTGAACAACCCGGCCAACTCACCGCAATGGGTGATCTTCCTCGAAACCCTGATCCACGACTTCGACACCTTGCGCTACCTCAACCCTGAGGCCGAAGTGGTACAGGTGCAGGTGATGGCCGACGCGCTGATTGCCCCGCAATTCAAAAGCCAAGGTTTGCTCGACACCGCCGTGGTCACCCTGCGCTTTGACAACGGCGCCATTGCCACCGCCGAAGCCAGCTTCCAGGCCGTGTATGGCTACGACGTGCGCGGCGAAGTGTTCGGCAGCAAGGGCATGCTGAGCATGGGCAGCCTTAACGACTGCGACCTGGTGCGCTACCTGGCCGAGGGCATCCAGGCAGACACCCAGCGGATGGACACCGACCTGCTGCGCGACGCCTACATTGCCGAGCTCAACCACTTTGTCGACTGCCTGCGCAGCGGCGCCAAGCCCCTGGCCAGCGGTGAAGATGCGCGTGCAGCCCTGGCAATTGCCCGTGCCTGCATTGAGTCGTACCAAACCGGCAAGGCCGTGGCCGTTCAAGGAGCCCGCTAATGATGCCGTTCAAATTGGCCGTCAGTGCCGAAATGGTGTTTCTCGAACTGCCCTTCATCGAACGGGTCAAACGTATTCATGCCTTGGGCTTCAGCGCCGAAATCTGGAGTTGGGCCGACAAGGACATCAATGCCTTGGCGGCGACCGGCGCGGACTTCACCTCGATGACCGGCTACCTCACCGGCACCCTCACCGACCCCGACGGCATCCGCCAATTGCTCGACAGCGCCCGTGAGTCCCTGGGCATTGCCGAGCGCCTCAATTGTCCCAGCCTCAATCTGCATGGCACGGGCCTGGGTGAAGGCGGCCTGCCCGTGCAGCCCGTCAGCCACACCACCGGGCGCATGTGGCTGAGCGCTTGCAAGAGCCTGGAAAAAATCGCGCGCCTGGGAGAAGACGCCGGCCGCGTGTTCCTGCTGGAAAACCTCAACACCGCCGTCGATCACCCAGGTACACCGTTCGCACGTGCCGACGACACCCTGGCCCTGATCGAAGCCGTCGGCAGCCCGCATTTGAAGATGAACCTGGACCTGTACCACGCGCAGATTGGCGAAGGTAACCTGATCGAATTGATCCAGCGCGCTGGCAGCGCCATCGGCGAAATCCAGGTCGCTGATGTGCCTGGACGCAAGGAGCCCGGCACGGGCGAAATCCACTACCCGGCCATTGCCCGGGCCTTGCACGCCATGGGTTACACCGGTGTGGTCGGCCTGGAGGGCTGGGCCAGCGGCGACAGCGAGTCGGCCCTGGAGCGTTTCCGTCAGGCATTCACCCTATAACAATAAAAGGAACAGCCTCATGCACCGTTATTCATTACTAGTGGCCGCGCTGTTGTTGGTGTTCAGCCAGTGGACCTTCGCTGCCTATCGCATCGGCGTGAGCATTGCCCGGGTGGACGATAACTTCATGACCTATGTGCGCACCGGCCTGGAGGCGGCAGCGAAACACCAGGACGTGCAGATCCAATTCGAAGACGCCCAGGGCGATGTAGTGCGCCAGCTCAATCAGGTCGAAGGCTTTCTCAACCAGAAGGTCGATGCGGTGATCGTGCTGCCGGTCGACACCGCCGCCACCGCCAACATCACCCGCGCTGCCGTGGCGGCGAAGACACCGCTGGTGTACGTCAACCGCCACCCGGATGAGCGTACGCTGCCTGAGGGCGTGGTCACCGTGGCCTCCAACGACATCGAAGCGGGGCAATTGCAGATGCGTTACCTCGCCCAAAAACTGGGTGGCAAAGGCAACGTGGCGATCGTCATGGGCGACCTTGCGCAGAACGCCACCCATGCCCGCACCGAGGGGGTCAAACAGGTGCTCAAGGACTTTCCTGGGATCAAGATCGTCGAGCAACAAAGCGCCGAATGGCAGCGCAGCAAGGGGATGGACCTGACCAGCAACTGGTTGCTGGCCGGTACCCCGTTCAATGCCATTGTCGCCAACAACGATGAAATGGCGATTGGCGCGGCCATGGCCTTGCAGCAAGCGGGCAAGGCCAAGGGCGAGATTGCGATTGTCGGCATCGACGGCTTGCCCGATGGCCTGGCAGCGATCAAGCGCGGGCTGCTGGCAGGCTCAGTGTTCCAAGACCCCAAGGCCCAGGCTGCCCAGGCCGTGCAAGCGGCGGTGCGGATGATCAAGGGCGAGCAAGTTGACGCGCAGGTGTGGGTGCCTTTCGAGCTGATCACGCCTGAGCAGGTGGGGGTGTTTGAGCAGCGCTACAAATAACTCGAACAATCAGCTGGATACTATCGAAGGCAGAAGCGGCAACTGTGGCGAGGGAGCTTGCTCCCGCTGGACTGCGTAGCAGTCCCAGCCTTTTTAAACAAAGAGCGGGGCCGCTTCGCGCCCCAGCGGGAGCAAGCTCCCTCGCCACGTGGTTATCGTATCAATCCAGGTCACTTGCATCATGGCGCTCGGGCAACTGATCATCCCCCGACACCCGGTTCACCCGCCGCCCACGCTGCACCGCCGGCCGCGCATCAATCGCATCCGCCCAGCGCATCACATGCTTGTATTCATGCACCGACAAAAACTCTGCCGCACCATACAAACGGCCTTTGACCAACCCACCGTACCAAGGCCATATGGCGATATCGGCAATGGTGTATTCATCCCCGGCGATGTATTGGCTGACCGCCAGGCGCTTATCCAGCACATCCAATTGGCGCTTGGTCTCCATGGCGAAGCGGTTGATCGGGTATTCCATCTTGCTCGGCGCATAGGCATAGAAATGCCCAAAGCCGCCCCCCAGGTAAGGCGCGCTGCCCATCTGCCAGAACAGCCACGACAGGCATTCAGCCCGTGCGGCGGGCTCCGTGGGCAGGAACGCACCGAACTTCTCGGCCAGGTACTGCAAAATCGCGCCTGATTCGAACACGCGAATCGGTGTGGCGCCGCTGTGGTCCATCAGCGCCGGAATCTTCGAGTTCGGGTTCACCGCCACAAAGCCACTGCCGAACTGGTCGCCGTCGCCGATCTTGATCAGCCAGGCGTCGTATTCCGCGCCGCTGTGCCCCAGGGCCAGCAGCTCTTCCAGCAGGATCGTGACCTTCTGCCCATTGGGCGTGGCCAGGGAGTATAACTGCAGCGGGTGCTTGCCCACCGGCAGCGGCTTTTCGTGAGTGGCGCCGGCGATGGGCCGGTTGATGCTGGCGAAGGTGCCGCCGCTTTCGGTGTCCCAGGTCCAGACTTTGGCAGGTACGTACTCGGTCATAATCAATGCTCCAGAGGCGCTTGCGATCAACTAAGCGCTCCAGACTAAACCAAAGGTCGATGATTCGTCACACCTATCAGCATGGAAGATCCGGCATGAATGATCGACTCGACGACCTCCTCGCCGACCACTTGCACGTACTGTTCTGCGGCATCAACCCTGGCAAGGGCTCGGCAGCCCTCGGCCTGCATTTTGCCAATCGCAGCAATCGTTTCTGGCGCACCGTGCACCTGGCCGGTTTCACGCCCAATGAAATTCGCCCGCAAGACGGCGCCACCTTGCTGCACTACGGTTGCGGATTGACCACTTTGGTGGCACGGCCAACGGCCAGTGCAGGCGAGTTGGCGCGGCATGAGTTCCAGGACGCGGCTGCGGCGCTCGAACATAAAGTTCGCCGCCATGCCCCGCGTTTCGTCGCGTTCCTCGGCAAGCCCGGCTATAGCGCACTGACCGGCCAGCGCGAGGTCGCCTGGGGTTTGCAAGCGCAGCTACTGGGCGACGCCTGGGTATGGGTGCTGCCCAACCCCAGCGGGCGCAACCTGGCGTTCAGCCTGGATCAATTGGTGCAGGCGTATCGGCTGCTGCACAACGCCGTTGCGCAATCCAGGCCCGCGCCCTTAATCTCGTGAGCCCAACACCCTGTAAGCAATGGAGGCTGCATGAAACTGGTCGGAATGCTGGACTCGCCCTACGTACGCCGCGTGGCTGTTTCCCTGGAGTTATACGGGGTGGACTTTGTGCATGAACCGCTGTCGGTGTTCAGTACTTACGCTGAATTTGCCCAGATCAACCCGGTGGTCAAGGCCCCTTCCCTGGTGCTGGACGATGGGACGATGCTGATGGATTCGAGCCTGATCCTCGATTACCTGGAAGCGCTGGCGCCGGCTGACAAAAAGCTGCTGCCCCAACAACCGGCGGCACGCGCCCGCGACCTGCAACTGCTTGGGCTCGCGCTGGCGGCCTGTGAAAAAAGCGTGCAGATCGTCTATGAACACAACCTGCGCCCCGCTGAAAAATTGCATGCGCCTTGGCTTGAGCGCGTTACCGGGCAATTGCTGGCGGCCTATACGTTGCTGGACAAGCAACTGGCGGGCAACGAGGCGCTGACCCAGGCCTCCCTCACCGCAGCGGTCGCCTGGTCGTTCAGCCAGTTCACCGTGGCCTCGGTGGTGAAGGCCGATGCGTTCCCCAACCTCAAGCGCCATGCTGAACGCCTGGAGCAGCACCCGGCGTTCAAGCGTTACCCCATCGAATGAACTCGCCCTAATGTGTAGGAGCGAGCTTGCTCGCGAAAAACTCATAGACGCCGCGTTTACTCAGGCTACACGCGTTATCGTTGACGTTTTTCGCGAGCAAGCTCGCTCCTACAGGGAGCCCTGTTGGTGTCGCTACACCCACCCGCCGTCGACGATAAAGTTCTGCGCCGAGCACATCGCCGAGGCATCCGAGGCCAAAAACAGCGCCATGTTGGCGATGTGTTCCGGCATCACGCTGCCGGGCAGGCACTGACTGCGGGCGATGAGCTCCTTGGCGGCGTCGTCGACCCACATGGCCAGTTGTTTTTCGGTCATCACCCAACCCGGCACCAAGGTGTTGACGCGGATATGGTTGGGCCCCAGTTCACGCGCCAGGGCTCGGGTCATGCCGTGAGCGGCAGCCTTGCTGGCGGCGTATACGGGGTAGCCGGCCGAGGCCATCATCCAGCCCACCGAGCCCAGGTTGATGATCGAGCCGCTACCGGCCTCCTTCATCATGGGCACCACCGCCTTTGCGGCAAAGAAGGCGTGCTTGAGGTTGACCGCAATCAGTTGGTCGAACATGTGCGAGTCGATTTCTTCCAGGCTGTGGCGCACATCGTTCGCCGCATTGTTGACCAGTACCGTGATCGACCCCAGGGAGTGCTCGAAACGCCCGATCGCCGCACGGTAGCCGATCTCGTCGGTGATATCGCAGCACTCGAACTCGACACTGTGCCCTTTGGAGTTCAGCAGCGCCGCCAGGCGTTCACCCTGGCTCTGTGCACGGTCCACAAACGCCACCTTGGCACCCTGCGCGGCGAAGGCCCGCACCATGAACTCGCCAATCCCCGAAGCCCCGCCGGAAACCAGCACGGTTTTGTCCTTGAGGTCGGGATAAATCGCTTGCTGGGTAGTCATAACAATCAGTGCTCCGCTTAATTAGTCTTATTTTATTTTGCAAGAACGGCGTTAAAGGCTATAAATCTGCTGTCATATCGACAAAATATCTCAAATTAGTAGAACTATTCCAGCAAAACAACAAAAGGAAGTTCGACCATGAAGCACCCTCGATACCTGCTGTCCGGCCTCGCGCTGTCTATGCTGATCGCCAGCGGCGGCGCGCACGCAGCCGGCCTTAGCAGCGAACACAAACCCTTCGGTAAAACCAACGATGGCACCGCCGTCGAACAATACGTGTTGCGCAACAGCCACGGCATGCAAGCCACGGTGATCACTTACGGCGGTGTGCTGCAGTCGCTCAAGGTGCCGGACAAACACGGCAAGCTCGACGACGTGGTGCTGGGCTTCGACGACGTGCAAGGCTATCAAGGCGGTACCGCGTTTTTTGGCGCCACCATCGGCCGCTTCGGCAATCGCCTGGCCGGCGGCGCCTTCGAACTCGACGGCAAACGCTACCAGGTGCCGCTCAACGACGGCCCCAACTCATTGCATGGCGGCGCCCAGGGCTTCGACAAGCAGGTGTGGCAAGCCAAATCGGTCAAGGACAAAGACTCGGTGGGGGTCACCCTCACCTACCTGTCCAAGGACGGGGAAATGGGCTTTCCGGGCAACTTGAAGACCGAGGTCACCTACCGCCTCAACGACAACAACGAACTGCACATCGACTACACCGCCACCACCGACAAGCCCACGGTGCTCAACCTCACCAACCACAGCTACTTCAACCTGGCCGGCGCGGGCAATGGCGACATTCTCAAGCAGGTCGCCACCTTGCACGCCAGCCACTACACACCGGTGAATGCCACCTTGATTCCCACCGGCGAACTGGCGCCGGTCAAGGGCACGCCAATGGACTTCCTGAAGCCCACACCCATCGGCCAGCACATCAAGGCAGACCATCCGCAGCTTAAATTCGCCGAGCCCAAGCAAGGTGGCTTCGACTTCAACTGGGCGCTGGATACCAAAGGGGACGTCAAGCAGTTGGCCGCCGAGGTGCATGATCCTGAATCAGGACGGCGTTTGCAGCTCTACACCACAGAGCCCGGCGTACAGTTTTATACCAGCAACTTCCTCGACGGTTCGGTGAAGGGCAAAGGCGGCAAGACCTATCAGCATTGGAGTGGGTTTACTTTGGAGACTCAGCATTTTCCGGATGCGCCTAACCAACCGAGTTTTGCCTCGACCCGCTTGAATCCTGGGCAGACTTACACCCAACACACTATTTTCAAGTTCACCGCTGATTAAATTGTGGGAGCTGGCTTGCCTGCGATAGCGGTGGCACAGGCTACACAATTATTGCCTGAACCAACGCTATCGCAGGCAAGCCAGCTCCCACATTGGTTTTTCACAGCGCCTGGGCTCAGCGTTGTTTCATGCGGTCGATGACCACGGCCAATAGCAGGATCGAACCACGGATCACATACTGGTAGAAGGTATCGATGTTCTTCAGGTTCATCGCATTCTCGATGATCGCCAGAATCAACACCCCGGCAATCACATGGCGGATCATGCCGATGCCGCCGCTCAGCGACACCCCACCCAGCACGCAGGCCGAGATCACCGTCAGCTCGAAGCCCTGGCCGATCATCGGCTGGCCGGAGGTCATGCGTGAAGCCAGGATCACTCCCGCCAGCGCGCCAATCAGGCCGTGCACGGCAAATATCAGGATCTTGGTGCGGTCAACGTTCACGCCCGCCAGCAGCGCCGCCTCCGGGTTACCGCCGATGGCCATGGTGTTGCGCCCATAGGTGGTGTAGTTGAGCAGCCAGCCGAAAAACAGGAAGCAGACAATAGTGATCAGGATCGGCACCGGCACGCCGAACAATTGGCCGTTGCCGAACACGAAGAATTGCTCCTGGGACACGCCTACCGCCTTGCCGTCGGCAAAGATGTAAGCCAGGCCGCGCACGATTTGCATGGTCGCCAGCGTAGTGATCAAGGCGTTGACCCGCAGCTTGGCGATCACGATGCCATTGATCAACCCCACCATCAGGCCCATCAGCAGCGCTGCGCCAATGCCCAGCATCACGCTGTCGGTATCGCGCATCACAATCGCCGCAACCACGCCGGCGCAGGCGATCACCGAGCCTACCGACAAGTCGAAGTGCCCCGAGGCCAGGCAGAACAGCATGGTGCACGCGGCGATGCCCACAGTGGAAATAGCCAGGCCCAGACCGCGCATGTTCAGTGGCGAGAGGAAGTTATCGATCAGCAGCGCGCACAGTACGAAGATGCCCACCGCCGCCAAGAGCATCGCCCAGTTATCGAGCAATGCGCGCATATCGAGGGGTTTGCGTGCCGAGGGCAGCGCGTTGTTTTGGATAGTCATGGTCGTCTCTCAGTTCGCCAGGCCGCGTGGCAAGGCCAGTTGCAGCAGGTTGGATTCAGTCGCGTGCTCGCGCAGTTGTTCGCCGCGCAGGGCGCCTTCGCACAGCACCAGGATGCGGTCGGAGATGCCCATCACTTCCATCAGGTCGCTGGACACCACGATCACCGCTATACCGCTGGCCGCCAGGTTATGGATGATCTGGTAGATCTCCGACTTGGCGCCGATGTCGATACCCCGGGTGGGTTCGTCCAGCAGCAGGACCTTCATCGGCATCGACAACCAGCGGCCAAGGATGGCTTTCTGTTGGTTGCCACCGGACAGGTACAGGATCTTCTGCGCCGCGTTCGGCGTTTTGACCCGCATCGCCTGGATCTGCCGGTCGGCGTTACCTTTCTCCCAGCCTTCGCGCAACAGCCAGCCAAAGGTGGAATGGGCGCCACGGGCGCTGATGTTGATGTTCTCAGCGACGCTGCCCAGCGGGATGATGCCCTCTTTCTTGCGATCCTCCGGACACAGCAATACCCCGGCGGCGATGGCGTCCCGGGGTGAGCGCAGTTGCAGCGCTTGCCCGCACAGTTCCAGGCTGCCGGCACTGGCGCGCTCCAACCCACTGAGCAGGCGAAACAGCTCGGTACGCCCCGCGCCCACCAGCCCGAACAGGCCCAGGATCTCGCCCTTGCGCACCTGGAAACTGATTGGTTCACGCAGGCCGGGGCCGAGCAAGCCGTCCACCTTGAGCGCCACTTCGCCCTGCTCACGCGGTCGGTAATCGTAGATATCCTGGATATCGCGACCGACCATGCAGGTCACCAGTTGATCGTGGGTCAGCGTGTTCATGTCCTCGAAAGTACGCACGTAGCGACCGTCCTTGAAGACCGTCACCGCATCGCAGATACGGAACACTTCTTCCATACGGTGCGACACGTAGAGCACCACTTTGCCCTCCTCGCGCAGGCGCGTGATGATGGCCATCAAGCGGTCGATTTCCCGCGCCGAGAGGCTACTGGTCGGCTCGTCAAAGGCGATCACATGGGCGCCACGGGACAGCGCCTTGGCGATTTCCACCAATTGGCGCTGGCCCAGGGACAGGCGCCCGAGTTTCTCGTCGGGGTCGATTTCATCGGCCAGGCCCTTGAGGCAGGCCAGGGCCTGCTTGCGCAGCAGGCTCCGGTTGACCACGCCAAAGCGCGTGGGCAAATGCCCGAGGAACAGGTTCTCGGCCACGCTCATTTCCGGCACCAGATGCAGCTCCTGGTGAATCACCGCCACACCGCTGGCGATGCTGTCGGCGGCGCATTTGAAGGCCATGGTCTGCGCGCCGATCTGCACCGTACCGCTGGACGGAATGTAGGCGCCGCCGAGGATTTTCAGCAGGGTCGACTTGCCGGCGCCGTTCTCACCCATCAGCGCGTGCACCTGCCCCGGGTGGGCGGTGAAGCAAATGCCATCCAGCGCCTTGACCCCGGGAAAGGTCTTGCCGATGCCTTCAAACCGCAGGGCCGCAGCGGTCATTTCCACAGCCCGATCTTGGTCAGTTCCGCCTGGAAGTTTTCACGGGTAATCAGCGTCACTTCGTCCATGGCCGTGTATTTCGGCGGCTCGGTGCCCTGGGTAACCCACTCGTACATCATCTCAGCGCTTTTGTAGCCTTCAATGTGCGGGCTGGGCAGCATCGAGCCGAAGAAGCCGCTGTTGGCTTTCTTCAATTCGCCGATGGCGTCGGTGCCATTGATGCCGATACCAATCACATTGGCTGCGGCGAAACCGGCACTTTCGGTGGCGCGCACGCCGCCGAGCACGGTGTTGTCGTTCATGCCGCCGATGATCAGGTTCTTCGCGCTACCCGGCAGCTTGACCAGTGCCGAGTTGGTGGCGTCCATGCTGCCTGGCACGTCGAGGGTTTTCAGCGGGGCGGTGAGGATGTGATCTTTAGGAATGCCAGCCTCTTCCAGCGACTTGATCGAGCCGTCGGTGCGCTTCTTGCCGGTGTCGAGCTCGTTGAAGGTGTTGATCACCGCGTAGGTGTCCTTCCAGTCCCAACCACGTTTTTTCGCTTCGGCGGCCATGGCGGCGCCTTGCTTCTGGCCGACTTCAAACGCGGCCATGCCCAGGTACGGCACGTCTTCCATGAAGTTGCCCTTGGCATCGACAAAGCGGTCATCCACGGCCATCACTTTCAAACCGTTGACCTTGGCCTTGGCAACGATGGCCGGGCCCAGGGACACGTCCGGCGGGCAGATCACGAAACCTTTGGCGCCGTTGGCGGCCAGGCTGTCGATGGCCGAGAGGGTTTTCTCGCCGTCCGGCACCGCGATCTTGATGAGTTTGAAGCCTTTGTCCTGGGCGGCTTTTTCCGCAAACGCCCACTCCGTCTGGAACCACGGCTCTTCGGCCTGCTTGACCAGAAAACCGATTTTCACTTCTTCAGCGGCCAGCAACAGGCCGCTCAAGCTCATGGCCGAGACCGCCACAGCGGCGCAGCACAGGGAACGCAAACCACGACGACGATTCATAGGGGTGACTCCTTGTTGTTGTTTTTTTCAATGTTCGTTTTGTGTACGGGTACTGTTGTGGCGAGGGAGCTTGCTCCCGCTGGGGTGCGCAGCGCCCCCCCCAAAAAAGCCAGCTCCAGCTGCGCTGTCGAACGGGAGCAAGCTCCCTCGCCACAACGGCGCGTTTGGTTTATCCGGCGAAGCGGTGACAGGGCTTGCCTGGCACGTCGACCTCAATGGCCAATACCGCACCATCAAGGGGGTGATCCAAGGGACTCGCCGCGCTGGTGATGTACAGCGTGGTGAGCTCGGGCCCACCGAACACGCAACTGGTGGGACGGCTGACCGGTAGTTCGATGATGCGATCCACCTCACCTGAAGGCGTTAGCCGCAGCAGGCAACTGCCGTCCCAGCGCGCGTTCCAGATGTAGCCGTCGGCGTCCATGGCCGAGCCATCCGGGCCGCCGCGTGTGTGCGGCCCGAACCAGGCCTGGGCGGCGCCGAGTTGGCCGTCAGCCTGGATCGAATGCTGATAGAGCGTACCGTCCATGCTGTCGCCGAAATGCACCTGGCTGCCCGCCTCGTTCCAAAGCAAGGTGTTGGGAATGCCCAGGCCCGCCAACAACGGCGTGACCCGCGCATCGGCATCGATGCGAAACAAGCCACCGGAGCGCCGCGTAATCGGCAGGTCTTCGCCCTGCTCGCCTATGTTGTTCTGCATGGTGCCCAACCACAGCCGGCCCTGGGCATCGCAGCGTGCTTCATTGCCGCGGTTGCCCGTTTGCGGGTCGGCTACGCACAGCAGGGTCAAGGCTTCGGTGGCCAGGTCCAGGCGATACACACCGCTGCTCAAGGTCACCAGCGCATCACCGCTTTGACAGGGGATGAACGCCGAGACGTGCTCAGGCAATTGCCACACTTGCAACTGCCCCCCCATCAGACGCAGCGCCTGGCGGGCGGCGATATCCACCCAATACAGGGCCTGGGTCGGTACATCCCAGAACGGCCCTTCGCCCAACCGGGCACGGTGCGGGGTGACTGCGCTCAACGACATGAAGCCTCCTGATCAGTTACAGCGATTCGCGCGATGGCGTGCCATTTACCAGGCGCTGAATACGCAAGGGGTTGGCGTTTTTCAACGCGTCGGGCAGCAGGCTATCAGGGTAGTTCTGGAAGCACACCGGGCGCAGGAAACGGTCGATAGCCAAAGTGCCGACCGAGGTGCCACGGGCGTCGGAAGTCGCCGGGTACGGCCCGCCGTGAACCATGGAATCGCACACCTCCACGCCAGTGGGGTAACCGTTGAGCAGGATGCGCCCGACTTTCTGTTCCAGCAGGGGCGTGAGTTCGGCGAACTGGTGCAGGTCGGTCGGTTCGCCGATGAGCGTGGCGGTCAATTGCCCGTGCAGCCCCTGCAGGGCGGCGCTGAGTTGGGCCTGATCGGCCACTTCGACGAACACCGTGGTGGGGCCGAAGACTTCTTCCTGGAGCACTTCATCGCCGTCAATCAACAGACGTACATCCGCCTTGAACAGTTGCGGTTGCGCCTGATTGCCCGATTGCGCGCTGCCCGCCAGATGCTGGATGCCCGGGTGAGACCGGAGTTTTTCCAGGCCCTTGCCGTAGCTGCCCAGGGTGCCGGCATTCAGCATGGTTTGCGCCGGTTGTTCACCGATCAATTGCGCGACCTGCTGAGTGAACGCGGTGAACGCAGGCGAGGCGATACCGATCACCAGGCCTGGGTTGGTGCAGAACTGGCCGCAGCCTTGTACCACCGACGCGGTCAGGTCACGGGCAATGCTTTCAGCACGGGCTTGCAGCGCCTGGGGCAGCACGATCACGGGGTTGATGCTCGACATCTCGGCAAACACCGGGATCGGTTGCGGGCGCGCCGCGGCCATGTCGCAGAGGGCGCGGCCGCCTTTGAGCGAGCCGGTAAAGCCTACCGCCTGGATCGCCGGATGCTTGACCAGCGCCTCACCGACGCCGCCGCCAAAGATCATATTGAACACGCCAGCCGGCATCTTGGTGGCCTCGGCAGCACGAATGATCGCATCGGCCACGCGCTCGGCGGTCGCCATGTGCCCACTGTGGGCCTTGAACACCACCGGGCAGCCGGCGGCCAGCGCGGCAGCGGTGTCGCCGCCAGCCGTGGAAAATGCCAGGGGGAAGTTGCTGGCGCCGAACACCGCCACCGGGCCGAGGCCGATACGGTATTGGCGCAGGTCCGGGCGCGGCAGCGGCTGGCGCTCTGGCAGGGCCTTGTCGATACGCGCGCCGTAGAAGTCACCACGGCGCAGCACGGTGGCGAACAAACGCATCTGGCCGCTGGTGCGCCCGCGTTCGCCTTTGATGCGTGCGACCGGCAAGGCGGTTTCGCGGCAGACCAGTTCGACGAAATCATCGCCCAAGGCGTCCAGCTCATCGGCCACCGCATCCAGGAACTGCGCACGCCGTGCGGCGCTCAAGGCACGATAGGCCGGGTACGCCTGGGCCGCGGCCCGGGCGGCGGCGTCCACTTCCTGGGCGGTGGCCTGGTAGAAATCCTGGGGCAAGGCTTCGCCGGTGGTAGCGTCGATGCTTTGCAGCTTGATGCTGCCGTTGGCGCTGCGCTGGCCGCCGATGTAGTTGTGGCCGAGGAACTGGGTCATGTTGATCTCCTTAAAGGGGGGTGACTTGGCCGGGTTCAAATGCCGCATCGCTGCTGCCGATACCGTTGATCAACGGCGCGCCGAATTCAGCCTGGCTGATCTCGAACACATCGCCCGGCTGGGTACGTATACCGTCGGCGAATGACAAGGTGGCGGTGCCGAAGAAGTGAATGTGCACATCGCCCGGCTTGAGGAACTGGCTGTATTTGAAGTGGTGGTATTCGAGGTTTTCCAGGCTGTGGCACATATTGGCCTCGCCACTGAGGAATTCGTTCTGCCAGATGACCTCGCCGTTGCGCAGAATGCGGCTGGTGCCCGCCAGATGCTCGGGCAGTTCGCCCACGCGCAACTCCGGGCCATAGCTGCAACTGCGCAGCTTGGAATGGGCCAGGTACAGGTAGTTCTTGCGCTCCATCACATGGTCGGAGAACTCGTTGCCCACCGCAAAGCCCAGGCGATAGGGTTTACGGTCATGCCCGATCACATAGAGGCCGCCGATTTCCGGCTCTTCGCCGGCGTCTTCGGCGAACGGCGGCACCGGGAAGGCCTGGCCCGGGCGCACGACGATGCTGCCATCGCCTTTGTAGAACCACTCCGGTTGCACACCGGCCTGGCCAGCGCCTGGTTTGCCGCCCTCCACGCCCCATTTGAAGATGCGCATGGTGTCGGTCATCGCGCTGTCGTCGCCGGCCTGCTGGTGCATCTTGTCGCGGGCCGAGGCACTGCCCAGGTGGGTGAGACCAGTGCCGCTGATCAGCATATGGGCCGGGTCCGGATGGTCCAACGGCGGCAGGATTTTGTGTTCCGCCAACAAGGCGGCGTAGTCATGGCTGACGCCCAGGCCGAGGGCTTCTACCTGTTGCTGCAACTTGCCGCCGACATCGATGGCAGCCAGCGCGAGTTCACGCACGCTGTGGGCGCCGCGCACTTCGCGTACCTGGTTGCCTTCTACCACGCCGACGCGGCGCTCACCGTTGCTCAACTCGAACTGAACTAAACGCATGCAGGTTCTCCTGGATTTAAGTGCGTGTGGCGCCACGGGCGCTGGCGGCGAATTGGTCGACGGGCAGCACGTGCTTGCGTTCCAACAAGCGGTAGACCACGAGGGTCAGCAGCAACCCGAACACCATCACACCGGATAAGAAATACAAGCCTGAGGCCAGATTGCCGGTGTACTCCTTGAGCGCACCGATCACGAACGGGCCGATGTAACCGCCGAGGTTGCCCACCGAGTTGATCAAGGCAATACCGGCTGCCGCACTGGCGCCGGCAAAGAAGCGCCCCGGCAGGGTCCAGAACACGGCGGTGCAGGAAAACATGGCAAACGCCGCCAGGCACAGTGCGGCCATTTGCAGCACTGGCACCGTGAGCCAGGCGCTGCAGAACAGGCCGATGGCGCCCAGTACATAGAGCACGGCGAGATGGCCGTAACGGTCGTTCAAGCGGTCGGAACTGCGCGGGATGATCAACAGGCCGATGATGCCGAAGATATAGGGCACGGCGGAGATGAAACCGGTTGTGAGGTCGCTGCCGCCAAACTGCTTGATCAGGGTCGGCAGCCACAAGCCGAGGCCGTAGATACTCAGGGTCACCGGCAGGTAGAACAGCGCCAGCAGCAACACGCGCTTGTCCTTGAGCGCATGCAAGGGGTTGCCATGGCGCGTCTGGCCGTAGGCTTGCAGGTCTTTGTGCAGCTCGCCGGTGAGCCAGGCTTTTTCTTCCTCGCTCATCCAGTTGACCTTCTGGGGGCCGTCCGGCAGGTATCGCAGCACCGGCCAGGTCAGCAGGATCGCCGGGGTGCCGATCACGATGAACAGCCACTGCCAGCCATGCAGGCCAAGAATGCCGTCCATGCCGAGCAAACCGCCGGACACCGGGCCGGTGATCATCATTGCAATAGGTTGGGAGAGGATGAACAGCCCGAGGATCTTGCCGCGATGGCGCACCGGGAACCACTGGGTGATGTAGTACAGCACGCCGGGAAAGAACCCCGCCTCCGCCGCGCCCAGCAGAAAGCGCATCACATAGAAGCTGTGCGGCCCCTGCACGAACGCCATGCCGATGGTGATGGCGCCCCAGGTGATCATGATGCGCGCAAACCAGCGCCGTGCGCCGAAGCGGTCAAGCATCAGGTTGCTGGGAATTTCGAACAGGAAATAGCCAATGAAGAACAACCCGGCACCGAGGCCATAGGCGGCGTCACCGATGCCCACGTCAGCGCCCATGTGCAGCTTGGCGAAGCCCACGGCGGAACGGTCCACGTAGGCGATCAGGTACAGCAGGATCAGGAAGGGAATCAGTTTCAGCGTGATGCGCCGAATAAGCCGCAGTTCCTGGCTCATGGGGTCGATCTCCGATTGTTGTTTTTATAGAAGCTCGGGGGACGCCTCTGACGAAATCCGCCAGGGCCATACCTCAGTTGAGACCGACTATATAGTATGACTATTTGCAAAACAACACTTCCAAAGCGGCGATTTTGCGCTTATGTTTAAGCACGCATAGAACATATAGTCATACAATAAGAGAATCGATCATGCCTGACAAAAAGCCCGGCCTACGCTCTGCCCAGTGGTTTGGTACCGCCGACAAAAACGGCTTCATGTACCGCAGTTGGATGAAGAACCAGGGCATTGCCGACCATCAGTTCCATGGCAAGCCGATCATCGGCATCTGTAACACCTGGTCGGAGCTGACGCCGTGCAACGCGCATTTCCGCCAGATCGCCGAGCACGTCAAGCGTGGCGTGATCGAGGCCGGTGGCTTCCCGGTGGAGTTCCCGGTGTTTTCCAATGGCGAATCCAACCTGCGCCCTACCGCCATGCTCACGCGCAACCTGGCGAGCATGGATGTGGAAGAAGCGATTCGCGGCAATCCGATTGACGGTGTGGTGCTGCTGACCGGCTGCGACAAGACCACCCCGGCGCTGCTGATGGGCGCGGCCAGTTGTGATGTGCCGGCCATCGTCGTCACTGGCGGGCCGATGCTCAACGGCAAGCACAAGGGCCAGGACATCGGCTCGGGGACGGTGGTGTGGCAGCTCAGCGAACAGGTCAAGGCCGGCACCATCACCCTGGATGATTTCCTCGCGGCCGAGGGCGGCATGTCGCGCTCGGCGGGCACCTGCAACACCATGGGCACGGCCTCCACCATGGCCTGCATGGCCGAGGCGCTGGGCACTTCCCTGCCCCACAACGCGGCGATTCCGGCCGTGGATGCGCGCCGCTATGTACTGGCGCACATGTCGGGCATGCGCGCCGTGGAGATGGTGCGTGAGGACTTGAAGCTGTCGAAAATCCTCACCAAGGAGGCGTTTGAAAACGCTATCCGCGTGAACGCGGCCATCGGCGGCTCGACCAACGCCGTGATCCACTTGAAAGCCATCGCCGGGCGCATCGGCGTCGAACTCGACCTGGATGACTGGACCCGCATCGGCCGCGGTATGCCGACCATCGTCGACCTGCAGCCCTCCGGACGCTTTCTGATGGAAGAGTTCTACTACGCCGGCGGCCTGCCCGCAGTGCTGCGTCGCCTGGGTGAGGCCAATCTGATCCCCCACCCCAACGCCTTGACGGTCAACGGCAAGTCCCTGGGCGAGAACACCCAGGATGCGCCGATCTACGGCCAGGACGAAGTGATCCGCACGCTGGACAACCCGATCCGCGCCGACGGCGGCATCTGCGTGCTGCGTGGCAACCTCGCGCCCCTGGGCGCGGTGCTCAAGCCTTCGGCAGCGAGCCCCGAACTGATGCAACACCGTGGCCGCGCCGTGGTGTTCGAGAACTTCGACATGTACAAGGCACGCATCAACGACCCGGAGCTGGACGTGGATGCCAACTCGATCCTGGTCATGAAGAACTGCGGCCCCAAGGGTTACCCCGGCATGGCCGAAGTCGGCAACATGGGCCTGCCGGCCAAGCTGCTGGCCCAGGGCGTGACGGACATGGTGCGCATTTCCGATGCGCGCATGAGCGGCACCGCCTACGGCACCGTGGTGTTGCACGTGGCACCGGAAGCCGCTGCTGGCGGGCCGTTGGCGACAGTGAAGGAAGGTGACTGGATCGAACTCGATTGCGCCAATGGCCGCCTGCACCTGGACATTCCAGACGCCGAGCTGGCAGCGCGCATGGCCGACCTGCCGCCCGCGCAGAACCTAATCGTCGGCGGCTATCGCCAGCTGTATATCGACCATGTGCTGCAGGCCGACCAAGGCTGTGACTTTGACTTCCTGGTGGGCTGTCGCGGGGCAGAAGTCCCACGGCATTCCCACTAATTGGGATGCTATGATGCGGCGAATCTAAGCCAGAGCCTCCCCGTCGTTATGGATCACCAGCCGCCCAAGCCGCGCAAGAGCCAGCATGCCCAGATCGTTCAGGACTTGGGCATGCACATCGTTTCCGGTCGCTTCAAGCCTGAAGAACGCTTGCCCATGGAAGCCACGCTGTGCGAGGAATACCAGGTCAGCCGCTCGGTATTGCGCGAAGCCACACGGGTGCTCAGCGCCAAGGGCCTGGTGTACTCCAAGCCACGGGTGGGCGCGGTGGTACGGCCACGCTTGAAATGGCACCTGCTCGACCCGGACGTGCTGTCCTGGTTGATGCAGTCCACGCCCCACAGCGAGTTTTTCAACACCCTGGCCGGGGTGCGCCGCATTCTCGAACCGGAAATCGCCGCCATGGCCGCGACCACCGCCACCGACGAAGACATCGCCACCATCGAACAAGCCTACCAAGGCATGGAAACCGCCAAGACCCACGAGGACCTGTTACAGGCCGACCTGGACTTCCACCGCGCGATTGCCGACGCCACCCGCAACGACCTGCTCGCCTATATGTGCAACATGCTCTCGCTGCCGTTGCGCGAGTCGATCAACATCACCAACCGCCGTCCGGATATCCAGGGCCTGAGTCTGCCTCGGCACAAAGCGATCCTCACTGCGATCCAGAACCGCGACGCCCTGGGTGCGCGGCATGCGTCGCTGGTGCAACTGGATGACACGCGGGTGGCGCTGGATACGGTGATGAACGTGTTGACGCCGTTGTGAGCCCGCGTCATTCCTGACTGTTATTGTTGGCCCTGGGGCAGGTGTTATCGCCCTCTTTTTTCAGCGCCAGCACGGCCTGGCGCTCGGACAGCAAGTGAGTGATGGCGCCGCCGATCGCAGCGGAAATCAACGCCAAGGCTTCTTTAGGCAGATTGATCGCCGCCCAGGTCAACCCACCGATCAGCAAGATGACAAACAGGATATTGAAACGTGACACGCCGAGTTTTATCGAGCGGACGATATCGGACGTGTCCTGCATTTTCTCGAAGCGTTTAAGGTCTTCGAACTTGCGCACCGATTCCAGGGTTTCCAGGTAATGGGTTTCGGCCCGCTTCAATTTCTTGATCACATCGGCTTCGAGCATGACCTCCTCTATCTCGATCCTGACCAGGCTGATATTGGCGCCTGGACGGCCTAGAATTTCCGAACTCAGCGAACTTTCGGCCAGCTCGGCCAGCAGATAGGTATAGGAGGTTTCGCTGATCTCCTTGGCATATTTTTGCAAGGCTGACGTGTAGCACTTGGTGGCGTATCGGGTGAACAGACGCTCGGCATCGTTGGTCTTTTTGATCAGGTCTTCAGCTTTCTCGATCAGTTCCCGTTCCATTTTTAATATCCCTATTAAGCGTGGCTTCGAAAAGCAATGAGCGCCGACCGCTGCGCTGGCACGTTACGAGCAAACATCCCTCGATCGCCCGCCAGTGTCTACTGTCAAACCTGACAGGTGAAGCTGATGCAGGTCCCTGTGGCCAGGGAGCTTGCTCCCGTGACGGCCTGCCAGCCGACGCATATCCACCTGACGCGCCGCATTCCAAATGTGGGGTGTCAGGTAGAGAAGTGTCGGCTGTCAGGCCGTCATCGCAGGCAAGCCAGTTCCCACAGTTGGAACGCGTAGCGTCACGGGAGCAATCTCTCTCGCCACCGGCCCTGCGTGGTACCGCAGCTGTTCATCACAGGGTGTAGGCGATGCCCACCTGCACGGTACGCGGTGCGCCGGGGTAGGCGTAGATATTGCCGAACGCGCCTTCTTCATATTCGCGGTTGAACAGGTTCTTCACATCCAGGTTCAAGCGCACACGCTCATTGACCTTGTAGTAACCGAGCAGGTCGACCACGGTATAGGCGTCCATGGAGAATGCCGTATTGGCGGTCTGGCCGGCGCGTTGGTCGACGTACTTGCCGCCGGCGCCCAGGCCCAGGCCTTTGAGCGCGCCGTCCTGGAACTCGTAGACGTTAAGCAGGCTGAAGCTGTTGCGCGGGATGTTCATCAAGCGTGTGCCGGAGCGCAACGTGTTATCACGGGTAACTTCCGCATCTACGTAAGCGTAGCCGCCGATCACGCGCCATTCGGGCGTGAGGTTGCCTGCCACATTGAGGTCGAAGCCCCGACTGCGCACCTGGCCAGCCGCAACACTGAAGGTATTGTCCACGGGGTCGGTGGTCAGCACGTTTTTCTTCTCGATCTGATAGATCGCCGCATCCACGCTCAACTGCCGGTCCAGCGCCTCCCACTTGATGCCCATCTCGTAGGACTTGCCTTTCTCCGGCGCAAAACCAGCGCCTTCGCGGCTGGCGCCGGTGTTGGGCTTGAACGAACGGGCGGCGTCGGCATAGACCGCGACGGTGTCGGTGAGGTCGTAGATCACACCCACGCGCGGGGTGACGGCGTTGTCGGCGGCCTGCCAGCTTTTACCTACATAGTTTTGGTAATCATGCTCGAAACGCTCGAAGCGGGCACCGGCCAGCACTTTCAGACGTTCAGTGAGAGCAACCTGGTCCTGTACAAAAGCGGCGTAGGTCTTGAGGTTTTCTTTGTCGTGGGTCGGCGTACGGGTCAGTGCCGGACGGGGTTGACCGTACACCGGATCAAAGATATCGATTGGGTAGGTGCCCGCCGCGGCGCTGGAACGCTGGATAATCGACTTGTAGTCGTAGTCCTCGTACTCGATACCGGTGAGCAAGGTGTGATCGAACCCGCCGGTGGAGAAGTGCCCGGTCAGGTTGAGCTGATAGTCCTTGTCGGTCCATTCCAGCTTGCGGTAGTTGAAGTTGCGTTGCAGGGTCCGGCCATCGGCGCCCAGGCTACCCGGCCCGTTGGCCTCAATGGCGTTGCCCGTCAGGCTGCCGTCCAACCATTGAAAACCGCCGCCCAGGGTCCAGTTGTCGTTAAGCATGTGCTCGAAACGCAACTGCGCCATGTTGTTGTCGTTGTGCAGCTTGCCGGCATCCTTGTCGCCCCAGAACGTATCGCGCGAGGGGGTGCCACGCTGGTTGGGGAAACGCGTCAGGCCGCGGTCCAGCGGGTGGTTGTTGCGCATGAAATCGCCTTCGAAGGTCACCTTGGTGTCATCGGTGGCCTGCCAGCTGATCACCGGCGTCACGCCGTAGCGTTCCGTCTCGACGTGATCGCGGAAGGTGTCGCCGCCCTCGCCCACTACGTTCAGGCGATAGGCCAGGCGGCCTTCATCGTCCAGCGGGCCGGAGGCATCCAGGGTGCCGCGCTTCATGCCCTGGTCATTGAGCTGACTGCCCAGGGTGACGGTGCGTTCGGCCAGCGGTTGCTTGGACACCACATTGAAGGTGCCGCCTGGGTCGCCACGGCCGTAGAGCATGGTCGCGGGGCCGCGCAGCACTTCCAGACGCTCGATGGTGTTGGCGTCCGGCATGTTCGGGTAACCGCGGTTGATCGGGAAACCGTTGCGGTAGAACTCACCGGTGGTGAAGCCGCGCACGGTAAAGGTGGTCAGGCCCTGGCCGCCGAAATTGTTGGCGCGGCCCACGCCGCCCGCGTAATCGAGGGCATCCTGCAGGCGCGTTGCACCGAGGTCTTCGACCACGTCCTTGGACACTACGCTGATGGACTGTGGAGTTTCATGAATGGCGGTGTCGGTGCGCGTCGCACTGGCTGAACGTGTGGCGTGGTAGCCCTGCACGGGGCCTTGGGCCGACTCAAGGTGCGCGGTGGCGGTGACATTGGTCGCTTGCAGCTCGATACTGGCGTTCTCGGCAGGTGCCTGCTCTGCCCACGCGAAGGGGGAAAACGCCTGGAGCACACAGATGGAAATCAGAATACGACGCATGGGTGTAGAACCTAGTGAATGAGCCAGATGGGACGGCAAACCTGCCAAGAATTCGCGGCGCATCATATATCAGCGGATTCTCGTTTGACATCGATTCTCATTTGTTATTTTTCACCGCGTAGGTCGCCAAAAGCGACAGGCGAAAAAAAGCCACTCAATCGAGTGGCTCATGCAATGCGCAGGCGTACCTCAGCGATAGCGTTCCAGCCAATGCGCGTAAGGCGCCGGCAAGGTCCAGGAGGACTTGTCCACGCCCAGCTCCTTGGCAGCAAAGTAGGCCCAATGCGGGTCGGCCAGATGCGCACGCCCTACCGAAACCAGGTCCAGGTGCCCGGCCTGCAAAGCGCCTTGGGCCAGTTGCGGTGTGCCGAAGCCCCAGGCCGAGGTCACCGGAATACCGGCTTCACGGCGTACCCGCTCAGCAATCGGGCCCATGAAGGCCGGGCCCCATGGGATGTTGGTGTCAGGAATGGTAAAGCCGACGCTGACGCTCAGCAGGTCCAGGCCACCGTCCTTGAAACGGCGCGCCAGTTCAATGGACTCGGTGAGGGTCTGCTCATCACGACCGTCGTATTCGATCACGCCGAACCGGGCGGTGAGCGGCAGGTTTTCCGGCCAGACTTCACGCACCGCAGCCAGGGTTTCGAGGAGGAAGCGGCTGCGGTTGTCGAAGCTGCCACCGTAGGCATCGGTACGCTGGTTGGAATGCTCGGAGAAAAAGCTCTGGCCCAAGTAGCCGTGGGCGAAGTGCAGTTCGATCCATTCAAAACCGGCATCGCGAGCGCGGCGGGCCGCGTCGACGAAGTCCTGCTGCACGCGGGCAATGTCTTCCAGGGTCATGGCACGCGGTACGTTGGGCAAATTGGCACCAAACGCGATGGCAGAGGGGGCGATGGTTTCCCAGCTACGCGCATCAGAAGCCGGGATGTGGTCATCACCTTCCCAGGGGCGATTGGCACTGGCTTTGCGACCGGCGTGGGCGATCTGAATGCCCGGCACCGAACCTGCGGCCTTGATGGCCTTGACCATGGGCACAAATGCCTGGGCATGGGCATCGCTCCAGATCCCGGCGCAGCCTGGGGTGATGCGCCCTTCAGGGGCGACCGCGGTGGCCTCGACCACCAGCAGGCCGGCACCACCACGGGCCATGCCGGCCAGGTGAACGTGGTGCCAGTCGTTGACCATGCCGTCTTCGGCCATGTATTGGCACATCGGTGGGATAGCAATGCGATTGCGCAAGGTCACATCTTTGAGTTTGAACGGTTCGAACAAAGCCGACATTGAGAACTCCAGGAAGGGATGAGTGATTCGATAGTTCGATGGTAATCGAACTATGGTATTGAACGCTACCCCCCTGTTATGATCCGCCCCATGCGAGCCTTCAAACACCCTACCCCGCAAGAATTGACGCTTGAGCGTGTGCTGTACGCCTTGAGCGACCCCGTGCGCCTGGACATCGTGCGCTACCTGGCCAACGTGCCAGAGGCCACCTGTGGCGAACTGGACGGGGGGCGGCCCAAGTCCAGCATGTCCCATCACTTCCGGGTATTGCGCGATGCCGGCCTGGTGCACACCCGCAATGTGGGCACCACCCATATGAACTCGTTGCGCCGTGACGAGCTGGAAAGCCGCTTCCCTGGGTTGCTGGCCAGCGTGTTGTCACAACACTAGACGCATAACTTCGGCGCGACGCCGGGCCTGTGCCGAGGGAGCTTGCTCCCGTGACGGCCTGCCACCCGGCGCTTGCCTACCTGACACCCCACAATCCAAATGTGGGAGCTGGCTTGCCTGCGATGGCGGCCCGACAGCAGCCCCATATCTACCTGACACCCCTCAATCCAACTGTGGGAGCGGGCTTGCTCGCGAAGGCGGCCTGACAGCCGGCACAGTTATACCGAGTACATATCCATTCCTGCGGTAACAGCCACTTAGGGTTCTCTTGCTCCACCACTCGGCACCTCGCCCAGGCTCGGTGTGCCCGTAATCCGCCAGCGTGGTTTAACGGGGCGCTTAAGATCAAAAGCAGATCAAGATCAAGAGCGGCTCGCTTCGCATCGTGGTTAGCGTTGGCTGCTGCAACTTGGAAAGTTGTGCAGATACCTATGCACTAGACGCCAAGCCTCAGGACAAGACCGCCTTTAACAGCGCGCCGTCCAGGTGCACACAGTCCTTGCCATTGCGCTTGGCGCCGTACAGGTTCTTGTCCGCCATCTTGAGTACGGCCGACAACTCGTCGCCCGGCGAAAAACGCGCCATTCCCGCACTGCAGGTGTAATGGTGGGGCGCAGGCACACTGCTGCGGATCGCTTGCAACAAGTCCAGGGCATAATCACAGGCCACCTCCACATCGTCGCCCTGCAATAACACGCCGAACTCTTCCCCGCCGATCCGTCCAAAGCTGTGGCTGCCCTTGGCGTTTTTCAGGCACAGGGCCATGGCGCGCAGAATCTTGTCCCCCACGTCGTGGCCATACAGATCGTTTTTTTCTTTGAAACTGTCGATATCCAACATGATGAAGTAGCCGCCCTGCTCCCCACCGAGCAACTTCTCGAAGCTCTGCATAAAAGCGCGCCGGTTGAGAATGGAGGTCAGGTAGTCGGTCTCGGCCAAGGCGCGAAACTCGCTTTCCACCAGCAATACCGAACGCAGGTTCTTCAAGTAGGAATAACTCAAGATAAACCCGATGGATACCGACGCGGCGCAGAACAGCAGCAAATACACCTCGGTGCCAACGTATATATCCGCCTGCATGGGCGGCCACAGGATCAGCCAGATCAATAGCGCATCGGCCAGGTAATCCTGGACACTGATAAACAAGATCGCACTGCCCACCACCAGGGTCACGGCCAACGGCAGGCCATAGATACGCAACTCTTTGTTCATATGAATCAGATAAGCGAAGCCGACGGACAACAACACCATATAGGTGACCCCCAGCACTCGCCAGAGCAGAAAGTTCGTGGTGGTGGCATGTACCCGGCAAACAATCAGCAGGCCCACCGTGACGCCCAACATATAAAAATTCAACTTCAGGGCCGCAGGAATCAGGAGCATGCCGACCCAGGCAATAATCCCTACCCCTTCGGCTTGGGTCACCGCAGGTGACAACAAACTGCGCATTCTGGGCCGCAACTTCAAGTTAGCAGGCATCCTTACGCTCCCATCTCAATAGCATGCAGGCCCATCGCAAATGAAAAGGCCATGAACCGCTTTACCAGGCTGGCAAAGGGTGGCAGAACTTCCAGCCGGGTTTTGGAGTGGGCTTTGAAATAACCCTTTTCAACCCCCTCCTGCACCATACGGATAATGTGGGTCTTGGACACGGAAAGTTGCTTGGCCAAGGCCAGGTAGGAAGACGACCGGAAGGTGGCGCGGTCGTTCTCAGGGGCAAAGGCGTCGTTGTAGATCGCCAGCATCAACAGATGGCCGGCGTCGCGCTTCACCAGCCAGTAACATTCGGGCAGCAAGACATCCACCGTCAACTCGGCCGCGAGAATCATGGCAAAACCCTTGAAATAGAGCGCAAGGAACTCGCGGTCATCCAAGTCGCGCATCTGCCGGAACACTTCCCTTTCGGGATAGAGCAGCGCCAAAGACTCCGTGAGGGCGGTGAGCATCAACCGCGCTTCGCGGCAGGCTTCATCCGAAGGTGCATACACCCTGAAGCGACTGTCTTCGGGGTGCGGCGCAACCTCCATGAAACCCAAGGCCCGGAATAGCAAAAAAATCGATTCCAGGCTGTTTTTCGAACAATATTTGCGCGTTACGCACAAGGCTTTAACTTCTGCCAACAAAGGCAGCGGTGTAGAAAAGTATTGGCTCAATAATGCAAACGACACCATCAAGCGGCTGTATTTAAGGGCACTCTTGTAGAAAAACGGTCGTCTCGAATAGGGCACGAGCAGCACGTGGTAATGCGCTCTCATGCACGATTCAAAATCCTTATGACGTTCGAGCGCTTGCGCGGTATTACACATAGCCAACTTCAACGAACTGACACGCATGAAAGAGCCCTGATCATCCAACTTGATGCCACTGATCTCAGCTACGAAATCCCTGCAGCCCGGCCCCAAAACAAATCACTTCAAAAATCCTGCCATTAATGGCTTTTTGCCTCGAACGCAATGTACAGCGATTGCCGGACAAGACGTCATCAGTACCAAAGTTGTTCCACAGTCAGATGCCCTATGGCACACACTTACGCGCAACCTTTGGTTACATTCTCTCCGCCTGGCGGTTAGAGGACTAATCGATTCAGCACACTGCGAACCTTCCTTCCTCGGCGGCGTCGTAACAGGGGATTGTTGCCAACCGCCCGCCGCGAGGTTCTCGTTTGAAAGCTGCCCTTCTGAAGAAATACCGCCTGATCATCAAGACCATGGGCTATGTGGGCTGGGCGTTGTTCTGGCTGTTGTTGTGGGATGTGGCGGTGACGGTGGATTTCATGCTGTTTCTCACCGCCAAGATCAATTTGCCGCTGATGCCCCTGACCTTGCTCGGCTCGGCACTGGTGGTGCTGATCAGTTTTCGCAACAGCAGCGCCTACAACCGCTGGTGGGAAGCACGCACGCTGTGGGGTGCGATGGTCAACAACTCGCGCAGTTTTGCTCGGCAAGTGTTGACCCTGCTCGATGACGCCCCTGGTGAGGTGAACCCGGTGAAGTCGACGCTGTTGCGCCGTCACGTGGCTTACGTCAATTGCCTGGCTGCGCACCTCAAGGGCCAGCCGTGCCCGGAGGAAGTGCGAGCCTTTATCCCCGCCGAAGAATTTGCGCGCAACGGCGCCACCAATAACTTCGCCAATGACATCCTCACCGGCTCGGCCTCGTTGCTGGCGCGCGAATACCAGGCCGGGCGCCTGGACAGCATTCGCCTGGCGCGGTTGGAGTCGACCCTGGTGGACCTCTCCAACGCCCAGGGCGGCATGGAGCGGATTGCCAACACACCACTGCCCTACCCTTACGTGTACTTCCCGCGGCTATTCATTTCGTTATTCTGCCTGATCGTGCCGGTGGGCCTGGTGGAATCGCTCGGTTGGTTCACGCCGTTGGCCTCCACGGTCGTGGGCTTCATGCTGCTGGCCATCGAACGCATCGGCACCGACCTGCAAAGCCCGTTCAATTCCAGCGAACACCAGATCCAGATGGAAAGCATCTGCGAAACCATCGAGAAGAACCTGCAGTCGATGCGCCGCGATGCCCTGGTCGGTGACCCGATCGCCTGATTCCCCCTCCTCAAGTGCCAACTCCCTCGGCCGATATACCGAGGGTACGCATGGCCTCGCCTCTCACAAAAACGCCTGCGACACGCAGTAGCCATTTTTCTCCCCTTGCCAAAACTATAAATACCCGCGGGTGAAGTCATGAATATCAAGCAGAAGCTGACATGGGCGTTTGCGGCCATCGCGTGCGTGCCGGTCATCCTGGTCGCCATTATCGTGGTGCTGAACCTGCGCGAGGGTGCGCTGGCCAACTTCCTCGACAGCAGCGGCCGCGAGATCCGCCAGATCGACAATGGCATGCAGCAGTTTTTCGACGGCATCAGCCAGAATGTCGACTTCGTCGCCAAAGACCCGCGTGTGATCGCGGCCAAGAACCTGAAGAACTACGCCGGCGCCGATGCAGCGCAAATTCCGCTGACGCCGACCAACACCGAACTGCTGGCGATTTTTGATCAGTTCGCCAAAAGCCACCCCAGTACCGCCTACCTGTCCCTGGGACTGAGCGATGGCGGCTACGCCAGTTGGCCGGACGACGCCAAGCTGACGCAGTACGACCCGCGCACCCGCCCCTGGTACCAGGCCGCCATTGCAGCGCCAGGCAAGACCGTGCGCACAGGCGCCTACTACTGGGCCCCGGACGATGTGGTGCTGATCGGCACCGTGCGCACCGTCGCGGATGCCACGGGTAACGTCCTTGGGGTGGTTGGCCTTGACGTGTCGCTCAAGCAACTCACCGAGCTGGTGCGCACCATCAAGCTGGGCGACAGCGGCTACCTGATGCTGGTGGAAGCCGACGGCAACGTGCTGGTGGACCCCAGCGATGCCACGCACAACTTCAAGCCCCTGGCGGGCCTGGGCGCGAACTACGCCGAACTGGCCAAGCACGGCGATGGCGTGACCGAGGTGAGCATCGATGGCGTGGCCTACATGGCTAACGTGGTCAGTTCCAAAGACTTGGGCTGGCGCTTTATCGGCCTGATCAAGCGTGACGAAGTGATGGCCGGCGCCACCCGCCTGACGTGGTTGATCGCTGCGATCGCCGCCGTACTGGCCGTGGTGTTCGCAATCGTCGGTGCCAGTTTCGCCCGTGTGATCGTGCGTCCGATTCGCGGTGTGGCCGACGGCCTGCAGGAAATCGCCGAAGGTGAAGGCGACCTCACGCGCCAGCTCAAAGTGCAAGGCAAGGACGAAACCGCCAGCCTGGCCGGCTGGTTCAACCAGTTCCTGAGCATGATCGCGCAACTGGTGCAGCGCATCGGCAACGCCTCCTCAGACCTGCAAACCGCCGCCGCCGACACCAGCGCCGTGGCCAACAATATGAACCAGGCCGCCGGCCGCCAGCGCGAAGCCGTGGAACTGGTGAGCACCGCGTTCAACGAGATGGTCGCCACCGCCAACGAAGTCGCGCGTTCATGCAGCGCCGCCGCCACGAGTGCCGATGAGGGCTATCGCGACGTGCACACCGGCCAGCAGCACATCGGCGAAGCCACCGGCAGCGTGCTCAAGCTCAGCGAAGACCTGCAAAAATCCACACAGACCATGCAGTTGCTCGAGCAAGACAGCCAGAACATCAACACCATCCTCGACACCATCCGCTCGATTGCCGAACAGACCAACCTGCTGGCGCTCAACGCCGCGATCGAAGCCGCCCGCGCTGGCGACCAGGGCCGCGGCTTTGCGGTGGTCGCCGATGAAGTGCGTGCACTGGCGCGTCGCACCGCCGACTCCACCGGCGAAATCGACAGCCTGCTGGGCAACCTTGCCCGCCGCACCCAGGAAGTCACCCAGCAGATGCAAGGCAGCTTGCTGGTGTCCAACACCAGCGTGGAGCGCATCCAGCAGGCCCGTGACAGCTTTGACAAGATCCGCGGCTCGGTGGACTCGATTCGCGACCAGAACACTCAGATCGCCACCGCCGCCGAAGAGCAGCACCAGGTGGCCGAAGAGATCAACCGGCATATCGCGCAGATCCACGCCGACGCGCAGTTGGTGGAAGGCTTTGCGCATTCGGCGCAGACCGGTTCAGGGCGGCTGACTGATATTTCCGGCCAGCTCAATGGGCTGGTGGGGCGCTTCAAGTTCTGATGCCCGCCCAATAAAGGCAGCGCTGTACCGTGGCGAGGGAGCTTGCTCCCGCTGGACTGCGTAGCAGTCCCAGTCTTTTAAATTAAGAGAGGGGCCGCTTCGCGCCCCAGCGGGAGCAAGCTCCCTCGCCACAGGGTACGCGTCGCAGGGTCCATCTAGGCCGACTCAGAGGCGGCCCTGCCCATCATCGCAGTACCTGCAACAGTCTATTGCAGGACTCAAATGTACTAACCGGTTACTTATCTTGCTAAAATCGCGTCTTTGCCCTCTCTCACTCGAGTCCATTCGACATGAAACGAGCATCGCGCGCCGCTGGCGTCTCTAGATTCTTACTCCTGGGCCTGGGCGTCGTCATCGCCCTGCTCGGCCTTGCGCTTGCCGTCGGCGGCGCCAAACTGGTCAGCCTGGGAGGTTCCTGGTACTTCCTGCTGGGCGGCGTGGTCATGGCCATCTCCGGGCTGTTGATTGCCCGCTGCAAGCCTGCCGGCGCCTGGTTGTTCGCCGCGTTTCTAGTGGCTACCGCCGTGTGGGCGGTGGCCGACGTGGGCCTGGAATACTGGCCGCTGTTCTCGCGACTGTTCATGTTTGCGGTGATTGGCGTGGTGGTCGCACTGGTGTATCCGTTGCTGGCTGGCAAACCGGCGCGGGGTGCCTATGGCGTCGCCGCCGTATTGGCGCTGGGCGTGGCGGTGGCAGCGGGCAATATGTTTGTCGCGCACCCCAGTGTTGCGCCCACCGGTGCAGGCCCGGGCGTCACCCCGGTGGCTGCGGCCGATGCGCAGAAAGATTGGGCCCACTACGGTAATACCGAAGGTGGCAGCCGTTTCGCCGCGCTGGACCAGATCAACCGCGACAACATCGACAAGCTCAAGGTCGCCTGGACCTACCACACCGGCGACGTGGCCATCAGCGACGGTAACGGAGCCGAAGACCAACTGACGCCCCTGCAGATCGGCAACAAAGTGTTTATCTGCACCCCGCACAACAACCTGATCGCGCTGGATGCCGACACCGGCAAAGAACTGTGGAAAAACGAAGTCAACGCCAAATCGGCAGTGTGGCAGCGTTGCCGGGGCATGGCGTATTTCGACGCCAGCGCGCCGATTGCCCAGCCGGCCCAGCCCTACAGCTCGCCGGTCCTGGCCGCCAGCGTGCCCGCCGGTGCGCAGTGCCAGCGTCGCCTGCTGACCAACACCATTGATGCACGCCTGATCGCCGTAGACGCCGACACCGGCAAGTTCTGCGAAGACTTCGGCACCCACGGTCAGGTGGACCTCAAGGCCGGCCTGGGCAATGTACCAGACAGCTACTACCAACTGTCCTCAGCGCCGCTGATGGCCGGTACCACCGTCGTAGTCGGCGGTCGCGTGGCAGACAACGTGCAGACCGATATGCCCGGTGGCGTGATCCGTGGCTTTGACGTGATCACTGGTCAGATGCGCTGGGCCTTCGACCCAGGCAACCCTGAAGACAAGCAGGCCCCGACGGGCGACGCCACCTACGTGCGCAGCACCCCGAACAGCTGGGCGCCAATGTCTTACGACCCACTGATGAACACGGTCTTCCTGCCGATGGGCAGCTCCTCCACCGATATCTACGGCGTGGAGCGCACCCAGCTCAACCACAAATACGGCGCTTCGGTGCTGGCACTCGACGCCTCCACCGGTGCCGAGAAGTGGGTCTACCAGACGGTCCACAACGACCTGTGGGACTTCGACCTGCCAATGCAGCCAAGCCTGATCGACTTCACCCCGCCAGGTAGCGACAAGGCTGTACCGGCCGTGGTCATCGGCACCAAGGCCGGGCAGATTTACGTGCTCGACCGCGCCACCGGCAAGCCGCTGACGGACGTGCAGGAAGTGCCGGTAAAAGCCGCGAACATTCCCAACGAGCCGTATTCCCTGACCCAGCCTAAATCCGTCGGCATGCCGCAGATCGGCGCGCAAACCCTCACCGAGTCGGACATGTGGGGCGCGACGCCGTATGACCAGTTGCTGTGCCGCATCGATTTCAAGGGCATGCGCTACGACGGCCTGTACACCGCGCCGGGCACCGATAAATCCCTGAGCTTCCCGGGTTCCCTGGGCGGCATGAACTGGGGCAGCATTTCCACCGACCCGGTGCACGGTTTTATCTTCGTCAACGACATGCGCCTGGGCCTGTGGATCCAGATGGTACCGTCGCAGAACAAGGCCCAGACCTCTTCCGGTGGGGAAGCGCTGAACACCGGCATGGGCGCCGTGCCGCTCAAGGGCACGCCGTACGCGGTGAACAAAAACCGCTTCCTGTCGGTGGCCGGCATTCCGTGCCAGGCGCCGCCATTCGGCACCTTGACCGCCATCGACATGAAGACGCAAAAGGTCGCCTGGCAAGTACCGGTGGGCACCGTTGAAGACACCGGCCCCCTGGGTATCCGCATGCACCTGCCAATCAAGGTAGGCCTGCCGACCCTGGGCGGTACGCTGTCCACCCAAGGCGGCCTGATCTTTATCGCCGGCACCCAGGACTTCTACCTGCGCGCCTTCAACAGCGGCAATGGCGATGAAATCTGGAAAGCCCGCCTGCCCGTCGGCAGCCAGGGTGGGCCGATGACCTACGTGTCGCCGAAAACCGGCAAGCAATACATCGTCGTCACCGCCGGCGGCGCACGCCAGTCCACCGACCGTGGCGACTACGTGATCGCCTACGCCCTGCCGTAACCGCCCTCTGTTCGCGCGGTGCTCCGGCACCGCGCTTTGTGTTTGGAAAGATCCCCCATGACCCCTACTCCTCATACCGCCTGGCGCCTGGCGCTGGGCCTGGCCTTTGCGGCCGCCCTGCCCGTTCAAGCCGACGACACCACCCTGACCGGCGACTGGGGCGGCCTGCGCCGCGAACTCGACGCGCAAGGTGTGCGCTTTACCGGTGACTACAGCGGCGAGACCGCCTACAACGCCCACGGCGGCCAGCACCGTTCGGCGCGCTATTCGCAAAATATCAAGCTCGGCGTGCAGTTCGACCTGGGCAAGCTCTACGGCTTCAACAACGGCGACCGCATCCAACTGACCATCAACGACCGACGCGGCAACAGCGCCTCCGAGGACTTGGTGGGCAACCGCCTGCCGATCCAGGAAAACTACGGCGGCCTCTACACGCGCCTCACCGAGCTGAGCTACGAGCGCACGCTGTTCACCCCGGCGCTGAACCTCAAGCTGGGCTATATGGCCATGGGCAATGATCTCGGCGGCCTGGACAGCGGCATCCTGTGCAACTTCATGAACGCCGGCTTCTGCGGGCATCCGCTGAATATGTCCGGCGGCAGTGGCTGGGCCAACTACCCGAATGCGCACCTCGGTGCCCGGGTAAAATACGACTTTTCGCCCAACTGGCAACTGCGCGTGGCGGCGTTCAATGTCGACCCGTCCAGCAACGGCAACTCCAGCCGTGCCTGGCACCTGGGGCCGAAGCACACCACCGGCACCGTGGTGCCCATCGAGCTTATCTACAAGCATGCGGGCGCACTGCCCGGTGAATACAAGCTCGGGTATTACTACGACAGTTCCGATGTAAAACGCATTGGCAGCAACAAGGACGTCAGCGGGCGCGGCGGTCACTACCTCTTGATCGACCAGGCTGTGTGGGCCTCACAATCATCCCAAGGCCGTAGCCTGCACGCCTTCGGCCAGTACTCTGCCGCCAGCCAAGCGGCCTCGCCGTTCACCAAGTGGTATGGCGCAGGCGTGGTGCTGTACAAGCCGTTCGAAGGTCGCCCGCGCGATACCGTCGCCCTGGGCTATGGCCGCGCGGTGCCGAACCCGCGCAGCCGTGATGTGCAAGAGTTGGCTGCGTTCAATGCCGGGGCGTCCTACCCCTCAATCGACAGCGCCGAACAATTGATCGAACTCAGTTATGGCTACCAGGCCACGCCTTGGCTGACCTTGCGCCCGGATGTGCAATACATCATCGAGCCGGGGGCGTTTTCCGGTGAGAGCATCGACAATGCGCTGGTGCTGGGTTTGCAAGTCAAAGCGGTGTTCTAGCTCGCGCCCTGCTGATACTGACGTGGCGTGCAGCCAAATTCGCGGCGAAACACCGTATGCAGGTACTGCGCAGAGGTGAAGCCGCAGCGTGCGGCAATGTCGGCTATAGCAAGGCTTTGGTTTTCCAGGCCCTTGGCGGCAGCGGCGAGTTTGAAGCGCAAAATCTCATCATGCACGCTGCAGCCACGCGCCTTGCGAAAATGCGCTTCCAGGGACGAGCGGGAAACACCGACATAAGCGGCGACCTGATCGGTCTTGATACCCTGGCAGGCGTACTGGCGGATAAACAACAAGGCCTGCATCACGTAAGGGTTGCCCAGGGGTTGATGCAGGCTGGAGGCTTGCACGTTAATGGCGTCTGGCGGCACCAGCACCTGCGTGCCCGTGCAGGGTTTGCCATGCAGCATCTGATGCAACAATGCCGCAGCGGTACGGCCCATGGTCTCCGTGCCCTGGATCACCGAACTGAGCGGCACCCGCGTGAGGGTGCGGGTCAGCGGGTCGTTGTCGATGCCGATCAACGCCACCTCCTCCGGCACCGCAATACCCGCCGTCAGGCAGGCTTGCAGCAATTGCCGGGCGCGGGCATCGGTCACCGCGATGATGCCGATAGGCTTGGGCAAGCTGTGCAGCCAGGCAATCTGCTGCTCCACCGCGCTGTCCCACAACGGCGCACTGGTGCCCAGGCCGCGATACACCTCTACCTGCAAGCCATCACGCTGCATCAAGCGGCGAAAAGCTTTCTCACGCTCCTGGGCCCACCGATTGGCCTGGGCTTCGGGCAGGCTGAAACAGGCAAACCGCGTCAAACCCGCCTCCACCAGATGCTCGTAGGCCAGCTTCATCAGGGCATGGTTATCGGTGGCCACATAGGGAATGCCCTTCGGGTACTTGCCCACATCCTCATAAGACCCACCCACCGCCACCACTGGAACCCGACTGCCGGCCAACGCCTCGCCAATCAGCGGGTCATCGAAGTCAGCAATTATCCCATCGCCCTGCCAACGCTCGATACCGCGCAGGCGGCAGAGGAAGTCTTCTTCCAGGAACAGGTCCCAGGATGCGCGGGTGCTGCTCAGGTAGTTGCCGATACCGGCGATGATGCCGCGGTCGTAGATTTTGCTGCCGTTGAAGAGCAAGGCGATACGGTGAACGGGCGGTAGGGTTTTCATTGTTTTTGTCCTGGGGCCGGTCGGTGCAGATTAGGCCTGTGTACTACGCACGCCTAGCTACATTCAAATCGATGTCACGTCCTGGAAGCAGTCTGAGCATATCGGGCCTCAGGGAGGCCCGTTCTATCTACCTAAATTTTAAAACTATGAATACAGTTCCTAGCCAAACGCCAGTGCCAACTACCATTGCTAAATGTAGGTTCAGCAGGCGTTTTAGGTACGGAGGAAAGTTTTCATAATCGATAGGGCTCAAGTCACCAATGCGGATATATGTCCTTGGCATCGCTATCATCCCGGTGATTTTCGCCATCTCCAACAACGACCAAATATAGCCGCGCCTCCCCAGGCTCGGCCCCCAAAGATAAATATAGCGACTGTTTTTCAATGCCTCTTTTATCGCATCCAAATGTCGATGACTCAGGAACAAGCTGTACGCAATACTCACGAGTTCGAGCAGAAAAGGCCCGCCGGTAAAAATGATCGCAGCCCAGGGTGACCAAGAGTCAATACGGGTCATGGTTGAAAAGCCTCGTAAATTTTTTCCCCAATATAATCGCCACCCATCTCACCGAAAGTCGTACCTGCCCAGGCGCCGGCCCCGACTAAGGCCGCGACACAGACGACCCCTCCAAGCCCGCCGGTTGCCACTCCAATCCCCAAACAGATTGAACCACCCGCAATTTGACCCGTCACTCCACCCCAAATACCCCCCAATGTGGCTCCAGCGAATTTCCCCCCTTCAGTGAACTTAACCCTCTCACATGCAGCTCCAGAATCCCCGTTACATACCTGCTCAATAGCCAGCAACGAAGACACTCCCCCAAGTCCAATACCGATATAACCCCCTGCCTTCATGTACTTCGTGGCACGGCTGACCGCTTCCACATGAGCGGCATACCCCGGAATCTGCCCCGGCCCACCCGCCTTGTCCCAGTGATGCACCAAGCTGCGACTGGATATACCCAGGGCCGTTTTCAACTTGGGGTGATCGCCCAAGGTGGTCTGCCCGCGCAGGCGGGTGGAGTTGAGCAGATGAGCATCCAACTGATTCATAAGTCGCTGACGATCAGCAAAGAACTGCGGTGACCTAAGGTGTCCGTGCTGCCGATAGCTGTCCTGATGCAGGCGCTCCATGGCCTGCAGCGTTTCGCGCAGATTGCTCAGGTGTTTTTCCATCACCACTGCGCTGACGCCGAGCCAGGTTGAGGTTTGGCCGATGAAACCGGCGATCTCTGCACCGTGGCGATGCAGAAAGTCAGCCTCGTCCGGCGTCAGCTCATCCAGTGATGCGCTGACGTGTTGTGCAGCCTGCATCAGTTGAGCTTCTTCATACGAGCAGGAGGTGTTTTTCGGATCGCTGAGCACGGTCATCGAACCAGCTTTGACGTGGCCTGTGTTGGGATTCAGCGATTGAAACTTGCGCATTACAGCCGGGTCGAGCGTCGGAAAAAGTGTGGCTTCCAGCGCCTCGCGGGTCATGCTTTTGGGCACGATATAAAAACCTGGCTCCTGACCTTGCACACCATTGGATGCCATTGATCCAACATGACCGGACGGCACGAAACCAGAATGACGTGGCGCTACAGTGTTTCGATTTACAGATGATGCGTTTGGTTGAGCTACTCGCAGGTTAATGGGTGGTTCTGCATGTTGGTTTTCATAGGTGGCCGAGTACACCGAAGGAATCAGCTCGGCTTTACAGGGACAGTCGCTGTAACTATCCAAAGTGCCGGCCATAAGCCGGCCATGGCTGTTTATGTGGGAAATGCCACCGACGATCTTATAAGTTTGCCCATCCTTGCCGCAGGTGACTCGGTCACCTTCGCACGCATGAAAAAGGCCATGTATGTTGACTCTCTTATCACCGTCCAGCACTTCCCCGCCGCAGGTGGTCTTGTCACCCAGTCCAATGAAATAACCTACGCTCATTTTTTTGCCTCTTATCCATGTTTTTTGGCCGTACTTCCCTGCTCGTCCCGATAAGAAAACTGACGCGTAACGCCTTCCGAGGTAACGAGCAAGTGGCACACCAAACCTTGAAGAGGCATATCCCCACCGTAAAGTCAGACGTTTCTCTAAATCCTGTACTCCCTCAGCCGTTCTCAGCCCCTCACTCAAAATCGCACTCCCCTTTGGTGATTTTCATAATCAGCCGCCCAAGTGCCATTGCTAGTATCCAGACACCGCTCAGAACAATAAGGAAAACCCCATGCCGTACTTCCCCGGTGTCGAAAAGGTGCGCTTCGAAGGCCCTGCCAGCACCTCTGCCCTCGCGTTTCGTCACTACGACGCCAACAAACTGATCCTCGGCAAGCCCATGCGGGAGCACCTGCGCATGGCCGCCTGTTACTGGCATACCTTTGTGTGGCCGGGGGCGGATATGTTTGGGATGGGGACGTTCAAGCGCCCGTGGCAGCGCAGTGGCGATCCGATGGAGGTGGCCATCGGCAAGGCCGAGGCGGCGTTTGAGTTTTTTTCCAAGCTGGGCATCGACTACTACAGCTTTCACGACACCGATGTGGCGCCCGAAGGCAGCACGCTCAAGGAGTACCGCAATCACTTTGCGCAGATGGTCGACCACCTGGAGCGCCATCAGGAACAGACTGGCATCAAGCTGCTGTGGGGCACCGCCAATTGCTTCAGCAACCCGCGTTTTGCCGCCGGGGCGGCGAGCAACCCAGATCCAGAGGTGTTCGCCTTCGCCGCCGCCCAGGTGTTCAGTGCAATGAATGCCACGCTGCGCCTCAAGGGCGCCAACTATGTGCTGTGGGGTGGCCGTGAAGGGTATGAAACTTTGCTCAACACCGACCTCAAGCGCGAGCGCGAACAGCTCGGGCGTTTTATGCGCATGGTGGTTGAACACAAGCACAAGATCGGCTTTACGGGTGACCTGTTGATCGAGCCCAAGCCCCAAGAGCCGACCAAACACCAATACGATTACGACAGCGCCACCGTGTTCGGCTTCCTGCATGAGTACGGCCTGGAACACGAGATCAAAGTTAACATCGAGGCCAATCACGCGACGCTGGCCGGGCACAGCTTTCATCATGAGATCGCCACCGCCGTGTCGTTGGGGATCTTCGGCAGTATCGACGCCAACCGCGGCGACCCGCAGAACGGTTGGGACACCGACCAGTTCCCCAACAGCGTCGAGGAGATGACCCTGGCCACCTACGAAATCCTCAAGGCTGGCGGGTTCAAGAACGGCGGCTATAACTTCGACTCCAAGGTGCGCCGCCAGAGCCTCGACGAGGTGGACCTGTTCCATGGGCATGTCGCCGCCATGGATGTGCTGGCCCTGGCGTTGGAGCGTGCGGCGGCGATGGTGCAGGACGACCGCTTGCAGCAGTTCAAGGACCAACGCTATGCCGGCTGGCAGCAGCCGTTGGGCCAGGCGGTGTTGGCCGGTGAGTTCAGCCTGGAGTCATTGGCTGAACATGCCTTTGCCAACGAGCTGAACCCGCAGGCGGTGAGCGGGCGCCAGGAGATGCTTGAAGGCGTGGTGAATCGGTTTATCTACACCTGACTGTGACCAGAGATTGCTCCCGCTGGGGCGCGAAGCGGCCCCAAAAAATGGGAGTGCTGCGCACTCCAGCGGGAGCAAGCTCCCTCGCCACAAAGAGGATCTTCACCTAGTGTCTTTCCAACAACAATAAAAGGACGCACCACCATGAAGTCATTCAAACCTGCCCTGCTCGCCGCAGCCCTGGCACTGCTCGCCCTGCCGGTGATGGCGGATCCTGCGCACCCCAAAATCGGTTTTTCCATCGACGACCTGCGCCTGGAGCGCTGGTCCCGCGACCGTGATTACTTTGTCGCCGCTGCGGAAAAGCTCGACGCCAAGGTGTTCGTGCAGTCTGCCGATGCCAACGAGCAGAAGCAGATTGCCCAGATCGAAAACCTGATCTCCCGGGGCGTCGATGTGATCGTGATCGTGCCGTTCAACGCCACGGTGCTGACCAATGCGGTGGCCGAAGCCAAGAAAGCCGGGATCAAGGTGGTGTCCTATGATCGCCTGATCCTCAATGCCGACATCGACGCCTATATTTCCTTCGATAACGAAAAAGTCGGCGAGATGCAGGCCAGCGGCGTGTTGCAAGCGGCGCCCAAGGGCAATTACTTCCTGCTCGGCGGCGCGCCGACGGACAACAACGCCAAGGTGCTGCGCGAAGGTCAGATGAAGGTGCTGCAACCGGCCATCGACAAAGGCGATATCAAGATCGTCGGCCAGCAATGGGTCAAGGAATGGAACCCCACCGAGGCATTGAGCATTGTCGAAAACGCCCTGACCCGTAACGACAACAAGATCGACGCTATTGTCGCCTCCAACGACGCCACCGCCGGCGGTGCGATCCAGGCCCTGGCCGCGCAGAAACTGGCGGGCAAGGTGCCAATCTCCGGCCAGGACGCTGACCTCGCAGCGATCAAGCGCGTGATCAACGGCACCCAGACCATGACCGTGTACAAACCGCTCAAGCTGATCGCTACCGAAGCGGCCAAGCTTTCGGTGCAACTGGCACGCAGCGAACAGCCGACCTACAGCTCGCAATATGACAATGGCAGCAAGAAGGTGGACACCATCCTGCTTACGCCGACGCCGTTGACCAAAGCCAACATCGACCTGTTGGAAAAGGACGGTTTCTACACCAAAGAGCAGATCGCCGGGCAATGACCGTGGCCGCCGATTACCTGCTGCAAATGAACGGCATCGTCAAAAGCTTTGGCGGTGTCAACGCTCTCAACGGCATAGACATCAAGGTCAAGCCTGGGGAATGCGTGGGCCTGTGCGGTGAAAACGGGGCGGGTAAATCCACCTTGATGAAGGTGCTGTCGGCGGTGTACCCGCACGGCACCTGGGAGGGGGAAATCCTCTGGGATGGGCAGCCGCTCAAGGCCCAGTCCATCCGCGAAACCGAGGCCGCCGGGATTGTCATCATTCATCAGGAACTGACCCTGGTGCCCGACCTGTCGGTGGCCGAGAACATTTTCATGGGCCACGAACTGACCCTGCCCGGTGGGCGCATGAACTACCCGGCGATGTTGCACCGCGCCGAGGCGTTGATGCGTGAACTCAAGGTGCCAGACATGAATGTGGCGCTGCCGGTGTCGCAGTACGGCGGCGGCTACCAGCAACTGGTGGAGATCGCCAAGGCCTTGAACAAACAGGCGCGCCTGTTGATTCTTGACGAGCCCTCCTCGGCCTTGACCCGTGGCGAAATCGAGGTGTTGCTGGACATTATCAAGGGCCTGAAGGCCAAGGGCGTGGCCTGCGTGTACATCTCCCACAAGCTTGATGAAGTGGCGGCGGTTTGCGACACCATTGCAGTGATTCGCGACGGCAAGCACATCGCAACCACCGCCATGGCAGACATGGACATCCCCCGGATCATCACGCAGATGGTCGGCCGCGAAATGAGCAACCTCTTCCCCATCGAGCACCATGAAGTGGGCGAGGTGATCTTCGAAGCGCGTAACGTCACCTGCTACGACGTCGATAACCCCAAGCGCAAGCGCGTCGACGACATCTCCTTCGTGCTCAGGCGCGGTGAAATCCTTGGCATCGCCGGCTTGGTGGGCGCCGGGCGCACGGAGTTGGTGTCGGCGCTGTTCGGCGCTTACCCCGGCCGCTACAGCGCCGAAGTATGGCTGGACGGCCAGGTGATCGATACGCGCACGCCGCTCAAGTCGATCCGCGCCGGGCTGTGCATGGTGCCCGAAGACCGCAAGCGCCAAGGCATCATTCCCGACCTGGGGGTAGGCCAGAACATTACCCTGGCGGTGCTCGACACCTACGCGCACATGACCCGCATCGACGCTGAGGCCGAACTGGGCAGCATCGACCAGCAGATCAGCCGCATGCACCTCAAGACCGCCAGCCCGTCGCTGCCGATCACCAACCTCTCAGGCGGCAACCAGCAAAAGGCCGTGCTGGCGAAAATGCTGATGACCCAGCCCAAGGTGCTGATCCTCGACGAACCCACACGCGGGGTGGACGTGGGCGCCAAGTACGAGATCTACAAATTGATGGGTGCGCTGGCCGCCGAAGGCGTGTCGATCATCATGGTCTCCTCAGAACTGGCCGAAGTGCTCGGCGTGTCCAACCGCGTGCTGGTGATTGGCGACGGCCAGTTGCGGGGGGATTTCATCAATGAAGGGCTCACCCAGGAACAGGTGCTCGCCGCCGCGCTCAGCCATAACCCTAATGATCGGAAGACCGCGTAGATGAATCAGGTCAAACACCTTTTTACCCGCTACAAGATGCTCGCGCTGGTGATCGCCGTGGCGTTCATCTGGTTGTTTTTCAGTTGGCAGACCGAGGGCGGTTTTCTCACCCCGCGCAACCTCTCCAACCTGCTGCGGCAGATGTCGATCACCGGGATATTGGCCTGCGGCATGGTGCTGGTGATTATCAGCGGCGAGATCGACTTGTCGGTGGGCTCGTTGCTCGGACTGTTGGGCGGGCTGGCGGCGATTCTGGATGTGGTCTATCACGTGCCGCTATTGGCCAACCTGAGCCTGGTGGCGCTGTGCGGCTTGATGATCGGCCTTGCCAACGGCTACATGACCGCTTACCTGCGCATCCCCTCGTTCATCGTCGGCCTGGGCGGAATGTTGGCGTTTCGCGGGATTCTGCTGGGGATTACCGGCGGCACCACCATTGCGCCGGTGTCGCCGTCGCTGGTGTATGTGGGCCAGGGGTATTTGCCCCACAGTGTGGGCGCGGGGCTTGGCGTACTGCTGTTCGCACTGACGCTGTTCCTGACCTGGAAGCAGCGGCGCAACCGCGCACTGCATGGCTTGGCCGCGCACGCTTTGGTGCGCGACGTGTTACGTGTGGTATTGATCGGCGCGGTGCTCGCCGGGTTCGTCACCACCCTCAACAGCTACGACGGTATCCCCGTGCCGGTTCTGCTGTTGCTGGTGCTGCTCGGCGTATTCAGCTACGTCACCAGCCAGACCGTATTCGGCCGCCGCGTGTATGCGGTAGGCAGCAATATGGAAGCCACACGGCTATCCGGCATCAACGTGCAAGCGGTGAAACTGTGGATCTTCGGCATCATGGGGGTGATGTGCGCGCTGGCCGGCCTGGTCAACACCGCCCGCCTTGCTGCGGGTTCACCCTCGGCGGGCAACATGGGTGAACTCGATGCCATCGCGGCCTGTTTTATCGGCGGCACATCGATGCGCGGCGGCTCGGGCACCGTCTATGGCGCGTTGCTTGGCGCGTTGGTGATTACAAGTTTGGACAACGGCATGTCGATGCTGGATGTGGACAGCTACTGGCAGATGATTGTGAAGGGCAGCATTCTGGTGCTGGCGGTGTGGGTGGATGTGAGTACGCGCTCGGGCAGGCGATAACTCGTCCGCCAGAACACCACCGATCACCTGTGGGAGCTGGCTTGCCTGCGATGGCGGCGGGTCAGCCACCTGATGGACCGACTGACACACCGCTATCGCAGGCAAGCCAGCTCCCACATTTGATCTTCATGGCTCCCCCCACATTGATCTCATTTTTACCTCAGGTTATTGCGGACAAAAACTAAAAGTCCATAATGGACAAATTAGTTTATCCGGAGAACCCCATGTCCACGACGCCCCTCGTCATCGACCAGGCCCAGGCCCGTACTTTATTGGCTCAAGTCGATGTACCCGCGATCCTGCGCAAACTGTTCCGCGACCTCGCCGCCGGGCAAGCGGTACAGCCGGCGCAACAGCTGGTGGAATTTCCTCAAGGCGCCGGGGATTTCATCAACTACCTGGGCGTACTGGCCGGAGACGGCGTGTACGGGGTCAAGACCTCCCCCTATATCGTGCGTGATCAGGGCCCTTTGGTGACGGCCTGGACCTTATTGATGTCGATGCACAGCGGCCAGCCATTGCTGTTGTGCGATGCCGCTGAATTGACCACTGCACGCACCGCCGCCGCCACGGCTTTGGCAGTGGATGCGCTGGCACCGGCGGCGGCGCAACGCCTGGCGATCATCGGCAGCGGCAAGGTCGCCCAGGCGCACCTGCGTTATGTGCAGAACCTGCGCGACTGGCAGCAGATCCGCCTGTACTCGCCAAGCCTGGGCAGCGCCAGCGCCGAGACGCGTGCGCAGTTGACCAGCCTGGACCCGCGCCTGAGCCTCGTCTCAAGTTGTGAGGCCGCCCTGGAAGACGCGGATGTGATCCTGCTGTGCACCTCGTCCGCCGGGCCGGTCATCGACCCCTCGCGCCTGAGCAAACCCGCGCTGATTACCTCCATCAGCACCAATGCGCCACGTGCCCATGAAGTACCGCCACATTGCCTCAACCAGATGCACGTGTTCTGCGACTACCGCCAGACCACTCCGGATTCGGCCGGTGAGATGCTGATCGCCAGCGAACAGCACGGCTGGGACAAACGCACGATTGTCGGCGACCTGCCCGAGTTGTTCAGCGACATGGCCCAGCGCCCCGACTACGATCGTCACGTCTTTTTCCGCTCCATCGGCCTGGGCCTGGAAGACATCGCCCTGGCCAATGCCCTGTATCGACTGTAGGAGCGAGCTTGCTCGCCAAGACCTCACAGGCACTGCGGTCACACAGAATCGGCGCGTTATCGTCAACGTTTTTCGCGAGCACGCACGCGCCTACAATGCTTATTTCAGGAGATCTCCATGAGCCAGGCAGACTTCATCATTATCGGCGGCGGCATTGCCGGCGCGTCCACCGGGTTCTGGTTGTCGCAGCACGGCAAGGTGTTGGTGCTTGAGCGTGAAAACCACCCGGCCTATCACTCCACCGGGCGTTCGGCAGCGCTCTACACCGCCGCGTACGGCACCCCGCAAGTACGCGCGCTGACCTTGGCCAGCCGGGCCTTCTTCGACCAGCCACCCGCAGGCTTCTGCGAACATCCCCTGCTGACGCCCCGGGGCGAAATGACCGTTGATTTCAACGGTGACCCGGCCGAACTAGACAGCCAGTACCTGAGCGCCAAGGCGACCGTAGAGCAGGTGCAGCGCCTGACGGTCGATGAAGCCTGTGCACGCTTGCCGATCCTGCGCCGTGAAAAAGTCCACGGGGCAATCTACGACCCTACCGCCTGTGACATCGACACCGACGCCCTGCATCAAGGCTACCTGCGCGGTATCCGCCGCAACCAGGGCGAAGTGCGCACCGACAGCCATGTGCTGGGCTTGAGCCGCGACGCCGACGGCCTGTGGCAGGTGCGCACCCAGGATGCGACCTTCACCGCGCCGGTCATCATCAACGCCGCCGGTGCCTGGGCCGACCATATCGGCGGGCTGGCGGGCGCAGCGTCCATCGGCTTGCAGCCCAAGCGCCGCTCGGCCTTTGTCTTTGCCGGCCCCGAGGGCATGGACAGCCACGACTGGCCGATGCTGGTAGCCCTCGACGAAGCGTTCTACATGAAACCGGATGCCGGCATGTTCCTCGGCTCACCGGCCAACGCCGACCCGGTAGAACCCCAGGATGTGCAACCCGAAGAGCTGGATATTGCCATGGGCATTTACCAGATCGAGGAAGCCACCACCCTGACCATCCGCCGCCCCACGCGCACCTGGGCCGGGCTGCGCAGTTTTGTGCAGGACGGTGATTTGCTGTCGGGCTTTGACCCGCAAGTACCGGGGCTGTTCTGGGTGGCAGCGCAAGGCGGCTATGGTATCCAGACCTCACCCGCCATGGGCCAGGCAAGCGCCGCTCTGGTGCGCGGCGAACCGCTGCCGGAGGCACTGACCCGGTTCGGCCTGGACGCTGGTATGCTCTCACCGGTCCGCCTGGAGCCCCATTGATGAACACCGCTGAACAAGACAAGGTCATGCAGAACTTTCGCGCGATTGCCGATGCAATCGCTACGTTGTTCTTTCCCCATGCAGAAGTGGTGCTGCATGACCTGCGCACGCAAACCGTGGATTACATCGCCAATAACCTGTCCAAACGCAGCCTGGGTGACGACTCGTCCCTGGAGGACATGCTCGACGGCGACGTCAGCGAGGTGAATATCGGCCCTTACGAAAAGCTCAACTGGGACGGCCAGAAAATCCGCAGCCTGAGCACCGTGCTGCACGACCACAAAGGGCGCAGGCTGGCTGTGTTGTGCATCAACCTGAATATTTCAATGTTCGAAACGGCCAAGGCGGCGCTGGATTTATTCCTGTCGCCAAGCAAGCTGATCGCACAGCCGGACGCGCTGTTCCGTGATGACTGGCAGGAACGCATCAACACCTTCCTGCATGCCTGGCTGCGCGAGCGTCAGTTGAGCCTGAACCTGTTGACCCGCGACCACAAACGCGAACTGGTGCTGGCGCTGCATGCTGAGGGAGCCTTCAAGGGCAAGAGCGCCTCCAACTATGTGGCCAATGTGCTGGGCATGGGGCGGGCGACGGTCTACAAGCATTTGAAGGAATTGAAGGCCTGATCAGTTGTAGGAGCGAGCTTGCTCGCGAAGAACTTTAACGATAACGCGTGCATTCTGGGTAAACGCGGTGCCTGAGAGTTCTTCGCGAGCAAGCTCGCTCCTACAAGAGTTCGATCCGCTAGAATCAGTCGCCGTAGATATCGGCCTTGAAGTACTGCTGTGAAATCTTCTGGTATTCGCCGCTGGCGCGAATGCCGTCGATGGCCGCATTCAATTCGCTGACCAACTCGCCATTACCCTTGCGTACTGCGATGCCGGCCCCCTCACCCACGTATTTCGGGTCTTTGAGCTCCGGGCCGACAAAGGCATAACCCTGCCCGCGCGGCATCGACAGGAAGTCGCTCAGGGGAATGGTGTCGGCAAAGATCGCATCCAGGCGCCCCGCTGCCAGGTCCATGTAGATTTCTTCGTTATTGCTGTAGCGCTTGACGTTGATGCCCTTGGGCTCAAACACCTCGGTGGCATACCGGTCGGTAGTCGTTGCGCGCTGTACACCAACGTTCTTGCCCTTGAGGCTGGCGTACTGGTCATCCACCACGGCGCCGTCCTTCATCACCAGGCGCGACGAGGTGAAGTAGTACTTGTGGGTGAAATCCACCGACTTCTTGCGGTCTTCGTTGATGGTCATGGACGACAACGCCATGTCGATCTTCTTGACCTTGAGGGACGGAATCAGCCCGTCGAACTCCCCTTCGATCCACACGCACTTGACCTTCATTTGCGTACACAGGGCGTTGCCAATGTCGTAGTCGAACCCCACGATCTTGCCGTCACCGGTTTTGGAGGCGAACGGTGGGTAAGCGGCCTCAATGCCAATACGCAGGGTTTTCTCGGCGGCCAGCAGGTGGCTGGCGGCAAACAGGCTCAGGGCCAGGGCGGGAAGGAGATGGCGTTTCTTCATGGAGGGGTTCTCGCAAGTTGTTGTTGGTTTGGCAAGAATGTCAAAACGGAAGATCACACATACTGCAAAATCCATATTGGACTTTATCGTACTTTAAATCAACAGGACGTTTGACACGCAGAGCAGCCGACTCTCGCAAGCCATGCGCATATACCACTCGTCGCGACTGTCAATATTGACAGGTAGACGCTGCACCCCCTCTCCGATCTGATTGGCTTGGTGATGAACCTTAAGTCAGTTCGAATTGGATGATTAAATCATGAGCGATACTCCGTTAACTGAAATCGACATGCCTGGCGGCGGATACCCAATGAACGCAGGTTCCGCAAGGACCATCAGCTACTTGCTGCTTGAACAGCAGCAGTTTCAAGGAAGAGAAAATGCTACCGCCCGGCTTTATAACAACCGGCGCCAGGTTTCCGAATTTTTGATTACGCTGGAGGCGCGAGATGAACATGGACAAGTGACCGTCGTACCCGATGGAACAACGGTCGAAATCATTCCGTTCATCGCCCTGCGAGGTCGCTGGCCTGCAAAAACCGGCCCGCATGAAAAAGGCTATTTACCGTTTGATGAAAGTTTCACTGTTCAAGAAATTGACTCATCACCCCCTCCGCAATCCTACAGGCCGGAAAGCGTGGCGCCGAGTCAGTTCTTGCCTGCGCCAAAACCGGAACCGCTCACTCTTTACTCTCCGGACGGTACACAAACCCAACGAAAAGTATTTAAACGATACTTGACCAATGACGCAAACCCCGGGGGCATAGTAGACCGATTCGCCGTACGTGTCCGTTTACCCGGTACGAGCGTTGATTACACCAGCCGTAACGAGGATGTGTCTTATGGCGGCGCCGGGCAGAATGGTCGTTTCTACAGTTCCGTCTATCTTAGGTCAGTAACGCAGAACTATTACACTGCGGGAAATGGCGGCTTGGTAGAAGCAGTCGAACAAGTGCGTTATCACAGCCAGTATTGGTATACCTACAACCATTACATCGGATTTAACTTGCCCGGCACCGCAAGGGCCATTGCGATTAAACACGTTGAACATGACGATGAATGGTTTACTTGGAACATATACGATCTCCGTCATGGTTCTGGAAAGGCCTACTTCTCCCTTCTGGTCGGCGTCCGCGAACCCGACAAGCCGAACTTTCTCTGGTATGCCTACCCTTCGAACTGGAATAACCAAGCTGGTCAATGGCTGAGAGAAAATGGTTACTTCAAGCCAAGCACCGATAGGTTGGTATTCGTGGTTTCAGGCGTGGTGCCAACAAGTAACAGCCTTGTTAGAAATTCTTCTAAAGAATTTACCACTTTTGACGCTTTTGGTAACTCGCAACGATTTAAAACAAGTGTGGCGTTATTAGATCCAGAAAATGACAGCACGAGATACAGTCTTCGCATAGAGGAAGCGCCGGTCAACATCTTTCAGGACTCCTTCGAAACGTGAATACCACGTCATTTCAGTAGCCCATACACTCACGGTGAATAGCATGACTGAACAAACCCTCCGCGCCTCCAATAATTGGCTGAGCCGATTCGAAATAAATTTGACCAGTTTGTCGGCGCTGCTCTATCCCAACGCCCGTCAACAAGTATTGGTGACATTGATCATTGCTCCCAGAACAGGCCAGACCATTTCTGACGATGAATTAGAGAGCGTGTGTATTACCACCCGTAAAAACGAACTCTTCCCAATATTACCCGGAGGTGACGACGGCAGTGAATGGTTCTATTCCCAAACGAAAAATCAGTACCTGCCTTATCCAACGAGCGCTGTCAGCCCACCGCCTACTCAAAAAGAGCCTGAGAATGTCAATTTCTTTCAAAAAGATTTTTATATCCTGAGCCGTGCTCCCACGGGAGCATCGGTCCGATTGTATGCACAAATCACCCAGCACACCGCGCAAGGGCCTGTTACTTACAACACCGCAATAGATGCTACGTTCAAATCGTATGTCGACCTTAGAACGGCAGAAATTCCGCACTTTAGTATCCCTGACAACTACACGTTCAATCGAGACTTGGTCGCGGGCAACCCCAACAGCGATTTATTCACCTGGGAGTACCAACTCGCTGGAAAGAATGTGCAGATGCCCGTGGTCGAATTACTCTCGGTAACAGGTATGAGCCCCATGGGAATGATTCAATGGGTTGACCGCGACAACACGGTCACGCGGGCCTCCCATGTCGGATACGCCGCACCGGGCGAGCCCAACGTCAATTACAACACAGCGATTAAACTCGGCTCGGAGTTTTCCCCTGCCACTACGGTTGCGCGTCCAAGAAGAGGCCATGTGACTGTGGTGCTGCAGGGCGGCAACAATATTCCCTACCACAGTGAAAGTGCGATCAATCAAGGCGGCCCTTGTCAGCTGCGCGCCATCGACACGTACGGCAACGAGCACCTATTGAATATTGCATTCAAAGACCGAACGCCGACTGGCCGCTTGGAGTTGGTGTTGTTGTGATTTTCCCTCACAGGTCTCCTCTCATCATCAGGAGTTTCGGGCATGGACAGCGCTTCTTCAATCCGCTTGAAAACAGGCGGTCTTTACACACAGGCCGGTAATTTCCTGAGTCACGTCAGCAACGGCGTCGATGCTCGCACCGGCCAGCTCACTCTCCACATCGCCCTGCCGGAACTCCAGGCCAATCATCAGTCCGGCCCTTCCGTGTCGTTCAGGTTGCTGTTCAGCCCACTGTCGTCCCACACAGATTTTGGATTCGGGCGTGGCTGGATGCTGGCAATGTCTGAACTGGACTTGCCCGCCGGGCGCTTGCAGTTGACGACGGGAGAAAGCTTCAGCCTCGATCGTCAAGCGACGACATTCGTCGACCAAGGTCAATTGGTATTCATCGACCAGAAGCTATTGAATTTCCGCGTGATTCAGGAAGGACCGGACGGCCGCCGCTTTCGCGTCGAGTACAAAGATGGCGAAACCCAGTGGCTGGTCGTTCAGGGCGACAGCGGCTTGGCCCTGCCCCAGGAAATACGCTCTGCTGAAGGGCGCCAGGTATTTCTGGACTGGTTGCCCCATGGCAGTGGGCGTTATGTCCTCGCTGAAATTCGCGATGAACAGCGCGCGGTGCTGCGAGTTGTTCGGGACACCATCGACGAGTTCCAGATTCAACTTTTTCCAGACGATGCCGCCAAAAGTGTCTACAGGCTACACCTGAGCGGCGACCAACTCAGCACACTGATCCTGCCGGACAACGACAGCCGCTGGACCTTCAGTTATGACGAGCACGACGGATTGCTGTTTCCCGTCAGACTGACTGGCCCCTTGGGCAGCGAGGATGAGGTGTGGTATGCCACCGGTACCGAGGGCCACCAACTTCCACCCGGCGCGCCTTTATCCTCGCTGCCCCGTGTGACAGCGCATCGGCATGATCCTGGGGCGGGTCAACCTGCGAACTCGCGAACCTATACATGGGTGGGCAGCACCAACTTCCTCGGTAACGGCGCCGACCTGCCAGGAGGCTGGCGTGATGGAGAAGACAATCTCTATCGCACCGAGTCATATAGCTATACATGCCTGGAGACGTTGCACAGCGATACCGGGCTAGTGCTGTCAGAAACCGAGCGGACCTGGAACCGATTCCATCTGCTGACACGAGAGCGTGTGCAGCGCAACGGCAAGACAGTGACGACAACCACCGACTATGGTGAGGATCCGACGCTGGGCTGGGAGGCTCAGCCAGCCTGGTGTCAGCTACCCACTCAAGTCACCAAGCGCTACGAAGACGCGCAAGATGCGCGCGAAGAGACCTCTCAAACAACCTACGACAATTACGGTAATACCCTTGAACAGCGCCATGCCGATGGCCGAGTGGAGCAGTGGGTTTATTACCCGTTGGGTGGCACGCAGGATGTTGCCGACACGGAAATGTTTGTCCGCTGGATACAACACCATATCGTGACGCCCGCATCCGTAAACTCTGGCGGAACGGGCGGCGCGCCGATAACGCAAACGCACTACCGATATGAACAGCTGCCGCGACGCCAATCGGATGATCACTTGCAGTGGGTCGTCGTGTCGGAAGAGGCGTTTAGCGTCACCGCAGGTGGCCTGGTTGTGATCGGTCACACCACCCAGTGTTATGACACCGTCATCGACAGTCCTTTCTTCGCCCAGGTGACTCAATCACAGACGCAGATTCAAGGACTCATCACCACCACCGATTACCATCGGACTCTGACCGCCACCGCACTGACGACCCACATTAGGGTTACCGGCCATGACGGTAGCTATACATCAACCGAACACGTCACCCGGGACAGTCTTTTGGGGTTGACGCTAAGCAATCGCGAAGAGGGTTTGGAAACCCTTTATGAATATGACGCCCTGGGTCGTGTCATTCGCAGCACGGTAGCACCCGGCACTGAGTTCGAAGCCAGCGCCACGTGTCGCTATGTGCTCGCGGGCCGCTATCGCCAACACGCCGTCATGGCAGAAGAAACCGATCTGGCAGGCCAGCAAAGACGTATCTATCTCGATGGCGCCGGGCGCCGAGTGCGCGAGGAGCGGCGTGACGACCTGATCACCGGCCAGGTCTTTCGGGAAACCTGGCGAGGCGTTTATAACGTCGAAGGACAGTTGTTACAAGAGACCACTCAGGACTGGTTTGCCGGAAGGGAACAGTCGTTGAGTCTCACCACCAGTTATGAGTTCGATGACTGGGGCCAAGTGAGCACGATCAGATACCCGGACGGCACGCTCGAGCACACTCAAGCCAACCCCATCACACTGACAAGCGACATTTGGCGAGAAAGCCGGGACGGCCTGGTGACTGCGAAAACCCGGATAGTACGCGGCAGTGCCGGCGAGGTGCTCAGCATGACGTCGCTTGCTCGCAACGATGAAATACTGCGCAGTGAAACCTGGACCCACGACGGGCTTCATCGTCCCTTGTCCCATACGGTCAACGTGCCGGGCGAGACCAGTGTGCAGACGCAGACGCACTACGATGTATATGGACGTATTACCCGCCGTCGGTTGGAAGACGGCAGCGAGGTTGAGTGGGCATTCGCCCCGCATAGCGATGCGGATCATCCGGTTAGCATTACGTTGAAACCCATCGGCCTCACACCCTTGCCACTAGGCAAGCAGACCTATGATGGCATCGGTCGTCCAGTCAGCCGCACCATCGGTAGCCGCAAGGAATGTCTCAACTATAACGAGGGTCAGAAGCTGCCCGCCTCTCGAACCAGCAGCAGTGGTCGTTCCATGGCATATGCCTATGAACCGATGCTTGAAAATCAATTGACCCGACTGTCGCCCGGCGATAGTCAGGACAGCACTTTTCAATACGACTTCAAGTCCGGCCAGATAACACAAGCACAGAGCCCCTTCGGCACATTGACTTGGCAGTACTCCAATAACGGGCGCTTATTGTCCGAACAGTTGTGCCTGGACGGTCAAGTGCATAGCACGGATTGGACGCACTCATTGGAGGGACGGCACGTGTCGTTTACGGATTCCAACGGCGCAGAACACCAAACGTTCTATGACGTTTACGGCCGTCCGGAGCGCCAGGTACTGGGAGCTGTTGAACTGCAAATTACCTACGACACATTCGGCCGCGTCAGCCAATACATCACACAAGGCCCTACCCAGTCTCTCAAACAGATCCTCCACTATGATGAGTTTGAACGGGAAGTTTCACGTACCTGGGTCGGCGATAACCATCGTCAACTGACCCAGACTTTGACGTGGACAGGGCGCGACCAACTGGCGAGCCGCCGTTGGCAGGAAGAAAACCACCTGCTGAGCGAAGAGGTATTTCAATATGACGCGCGTGCAAGGCTGGTAGAAGTATCGGTGACTGGCCCTGAGGGCCCCGAAGATCCGCGCACCGGCCAGCCTATAAGCCAGCAAACGTTCACGTTTAACGCCCTGGACGGCTACGAACAAGTCACCACGACCTACACGGACGGCAATTGCGATGTCATGGTGTTCACCTACGACTGCGCCGCCCCCGACCGCCCCATTACCATCACACATACCTACCCTGCCCCCCAGACACTGACATTGGAGTACGACGCCGATGGGCGTCTGGTACGCGACGGTCTTGGCCGCGAGCTGAAATGGGACGCAGAGGGGCGACTCAGCGCAGTGATCAGCGGCAACGGTCAATACGATTATCAATACGACCCGCTGGGCAGAGCCACGCAAACTACACAGAATGGGGTTAAGACGCTCTGGTTCTATCAGGGTGATCGGCTGATCAGTACACGCGGCTCCCGGTCGGACGACGCATTATCGTTACTACGCGACGACACCTTCGTGTTTGCCCAGAATACGATGGCCCAGGCTGTACGCGAGGTCTTGCTGACAGGCTGCGATGGTCAAGGCACGGTGCAGGTTGAAAACGATCAGCAGATCCGCCGCGTGCGCTACACCGCCCATGGGGCGGACATGGGCAGCGGAAAAAGCCGCCTAGGCTACGCCGGAGAGCCCCGTGGACTGGTAGAAGGTGGCTATTTGCTGGGCAGCTATCGACCCTACGACCCTCACCTTATGATGTTCTTGGCACCCGACAATGAAAGTCCATTCGGTAGGGGTGGACTCAACCGTTACGCTTATTGCGCCGGTGACCCGCTCAACCGAGTCGACCCGGATGGGCATAGCTTCTGGAAATGGTTCTTGGCTGGCGCAGGGTTGTTGATAGGCGTACTAGCGACGGCCGCCTCATTCGGAACAGCGGCGCCCGTCGTTGCCGGAGTAATGGCGGGTGGGCTGGCGGCACTCACGACAAGTGGCGCATTGGCGGTAACGTCAATGGCACTGGGAGTGGTAGCGACCACCACCGGTGTCGCTTCGTTTCTACTGGAGGCTTCGGGTAATTCCGAAGCCGCGTCCATACTGGGTGCACTGTCCTTTGCCACAGGAATAGCCTCAGGCGTCACCGCATTGGCGCCTCTCGCCTGGAAAGCCGCAGCGAAACTGGGTCAATTTGTGGGTCGTTGGCAGCAAAACCTGCAGTCAGCAGGAGGGGTACCCAGGTTGGAAGTGCAAGGAGGAGCGCTGAGGGGCGGACCGAATGCTACCTTGAGCGGCATGCCGGAACATGTGCTGGAAAATATTTTCAATCAATTGCCCGGCAGAGCCTTGGCCAACTTGTCTGCTACTTCACGCCAAATGAATCAGGCAGTGGTCACTCACTCTCGCCCTGCACTACACGCCTTACCGGTAGCACCAGAACGTGCTCCCAACTATATCAGTGCGGTGAGGCGAATCTGGGCCGGGAACGAGCCCGGTGTTTTACCATCAAGTCTTCGTCGGCAGGGCATCAATCCTCGAGCTGTCCTCGAGGCAGTTGCGCCTACCCCTGATGAAATCAGAAACGGGTACCTTTCTGCGGGACAGATTCGTGACATGCTTTACTTAGATATTCTTGACAGACAAAGTTCGTGGTACTTGATCGAGCGTACCGCACGCCAGCAATCAGGAGGGCGACGTTACAGCCTATGACCAATGGTAAGGCTAGGCTGTAACATCTTGCCTGCTTGTGCAAGGAGCGCCCGGAAACGGGCGCCAAGGTAAATTTCAGTAATTTGGCTGTACCGATTATCTCGACACCGGCATCGCAAACTCCGCGCCCTGCTCGATGCTCTCCGACCAGCGCTGCATGATCGACTTCTGCTTGGTGTAAAAACGTACACCCTCGGTGCCGTAGGCATGCATGTCGCCGAACAGGCTCTTCTTCCAGCCACCAAACCCGTGCCAGGCCATAGGCACCGGGATCGGCACGTTGATACCGACCATGCCCACTTCGATGCGCCGCGCAAACTCACGAGCAATGTTGCCATCGCGGGTGAAGCAGCTGACGCCGTTGCCGAACTCGTGGTCGTTGACCAGCTTCACTGCCTCGGCAAAATCGTTGACCCGTACACAGGCCAGCACCGGGCCGAAGATTTCTTCGCGGTAGATGCTCATGTCCTGGGTTACGTGGTCGAACAAGGTCGCGCCGAGCCAGAAGCCATTTTCCAGGCCGGGCTCGGTGGGCACGTAGTCACGGCCATCGAGCAGCAACTGCGCGCCCGCTTGTACACCCTGCTCAATGTAGCCACTAATGCGTTCCAGCGCGGCCCGCGACACGATCGGGCCCATCTCGGCTTTGAGATCGCGGCCATCGGTGATGCGCAGCAATTTGGCGCGTTCGGTCAAGGCGGCAATGACTTTGTCACCCACGTCGCCTACCAGCACCGCCACCGAGATCGCCATGCAGCGCTCGCCGGCACTGCCGTAGGCGGCGCCCATCAGCGCGTCCACGGTGCGTTCGATATCGGCGTCGGGCATCACCACCATATGGTTTTTCGCCCCGCCCAGGCCTTGCACTCGCTTGCCGTTGCGGGCGCCGCTCTCGTAGATGTACTGGGCAATCGGCGTGGAGCCGACGAAGCTCACGGCCTTGACGTCCGGGTGTTCGATCAGCGCGTCCACCGACTCTTTATCCCCCTGCACCACGTTGAACACACCTTTGGGCAGGCCGGCTTCATGCAGCAGCTCGGCCATGAACAGCGACGCGCTTGGGTCAGTCGGGCTGGGCTTGAGGATAAAGGTGTTACCCGCCGCAATGGCGATGGGGTACATCCACATCGGTACCATCACCGGGAAGTTGAACGGCGTCACGCCGGCGACCACGCCCAACGGCTGGCGCATCGTCCAGTTGTCCATGCCACGGGAGACCTGGTCGGAGTGTTCGCCCTTGAGCAGGTTGGGAATGCCGCAGGCAAATTCGAGAATGTCGATGCCACGGTCGACTTCGCCCTGGGCATCGGTGAATACCTTGCCGTGCTCGGCGACGATGATGCGCGCCAGGTCGTCCTTGCGTTCGCGCAGCAGATGCAGGTATTCGAACAACACGCGGGCGCGACGGATCGGCGGGGTGTCGGCCCAGCCGGCAAACGCGGCCTGGGCGGCGGCGACGGCTTCGGCCACGGTCTGGCGGCTGGCCAGGGCCACACGGGCGGTGACTTCACCGGTGGCCGGGTTGTAGACGTCCTGATAACGGTCATCGCGGCTGACGCGCTGGTCGTTGATGTAGTGCTCGATGGTTGCAGTCATGGCAGTCGATCCAGGTGGGTAGCGTTGGTCCACACGATAGGCTTTCACTTTGTTCCGAACCAGAGCAGAATCCAGAACTTATTGTCCTTATATGCGAACAATACACCCATGGAAAAGGCTGAGATCGAAGGGCTGTGGACCCACATTCACTGGCTGTCAGTGCTGGAGGAACAAGGCACCTACACCGCCGCCGCCGCGCGCCTGGGGGTGAGCAAGTCAGCGGTGAGCCAGCGCATTTCCGACCTGGAAAAGGCCACCGGCACGCGGCTGGTGACGCGCACCACCCGCAGCGTGCGGCTGACCGATGCAGGGCTGTCATTGGCCCGCGAAGTGCGCAGCGCCTATGCGCAGATCGCCCGCAGTTTTTCCTCGGTGCGCGACTCGGTCGGGGAAATACGCGGGCTGGTGCGCCTGACCGCCCCCGTGGCCTTCGCCCGGCAACAACTGGTGCCGCACCTGTCCGGCTTTTTGCAGCAGTACCCCCAGGTGCGTATTCAACTGGACGTCTCCGATGCCTTGAGCTCACTGGCCGCCGAGGGTTACGACCTGGCGGTGCGCCACGGCTTCCAGGTGCCCGAAACCCACGTGGCGTGGAAACTGTGCGACACCAACTCGGTACTGGTCGCCACCCATGATTACCTGCAACACCACGGTGAACCCCGCGAGCCGGGCGACCTGTCGGCCCACAACTGCCTGTTTTACCCACGCGGCACCGACCAGCCCGCCTGGACCTTCGAACGCGGCAGCCAACCCCTCGAGCGCCTCACCGTGCCCATCGCCGGCAGCTTCGCCACCAATAACAGCGAAGCCTTGCGCGACGCCGCACTCAACCACCTGGGCATCGCCCTGCTCCCGGACTTCAGCGCCCAGGCGGCGCTGGCCGCTGGCAAAGTGGTGCAGGTATTGAAGGACTGGACACTCAAAGGCGCGTTTGCCGATGAGATTTACCTCATTCGGCCCTACTCGCCCCATGTGCCCAAGTCGGTGACCGTATTGGTAGGGTATTTGAAGGAAAAGCTGTCAGGCGGGTTTCAATTTGGTGGCTGCTGATGAAGGCTCTTGTAGGAGCGAGCTTGCTCGCGAAAAAACCGAGAACCCCGCGTTAAACCTGATAGCGCGCGTTATCGTTGGCGATCTTCGCGAGCAAGCTCGCTCCTACAGAGGACAGTGACCCAATCCTGTTGAATTCTTGCCTGATCCTCTGAACTTGAGGGCAATCGGATAGATAGCCCTTGCGCGTTGGTCTAGAGTTCGACGATGGGCGACTTCCATTCGCACCGCTCCTATAAGAACTCAGCACCACCAACCGATGATCAGCAGGTGAGCCCGCATGGAATTACGTATCAACCAAAAGGCCTATCAGGTCGATGCCGAAGCCGACACCCCGTTATTGTGGGTGATCCGTGACAACCTGGGCATGACCGGCACCAAATACGGCTGCGGCCTGGCCCAGTGCGGCGCCTGTTCGGTGCTGGTGGACGGCAACGTGGTGCGCGCCTGCGTGACGCCCGTGGCCGGCGTGGTCGGTCGCGAGATCACCACCATCGAGGCCGTGGAGGCCGATGACGTGGGCAAGCGTGTGGTGGCGGCCTGGGTCGAACATCAAGTAGCGCAATGCGGTTACTGCCAGTCCGGGCAGGTGATGGCGGCCACCGCGCTGCTCAAACATACCCCCGCGCCGACCAAGGCGCAGATCGACGCGGCGATGGTCAACCTCTGCCGTTGCGGCACCTACAACGCGATCCATGCCGCCATGGATGCCTTGGCCGCCGGGAAGGAGACCGCCTGATGAACACCACCGAGATCATTCCCGGCGTTACCCTGGGCGAACCGATCAACCTGTCCCGTCGCCGCTTCCTGGCCAGCACCGCGGTGGGCGCGCTGGTGATCGGCTTCGGCTTGCCGCTGGGCACCTCCCGCGTGCAAGCCGCGACCGGCGCGGCCGCTGAGCGTGGAACCCAGGTACCCGCCTTCCTGGAAATTCGCCCTGACGGCAGCGTGCGCCTGCTCAGCCCTTTCATGGAAGGCGGCCAAGGCACCCACACTGCCATGGCGCAGATCGTCGGTGAAGAATTGGATGCCGACCCGGCCACGTTCATCGTCGAAGCGGCCCCGCCCGGCGAAGCCTACGTGGTGATGGAAAATGGCATGCGCATCACCGGCGGCAGCATGTCGGTGCGCATGAGCTACCCGACCATGCGGCGCCTCGGCGCCCTCGCCCGCGCGATGCTGATGCAGGCCGGCGCCGAGCAACTGCGCGTACCGCTCAGCGAGCTGACCACACAGCCCGGTCGCGTGGTGCACGCCGCTTCCGGTCGCTCCCTGGGCTACGGCGAATTGGCAGGTGCCGCCCTGGATATGCCGGTGCCCGACCCGGCCAGCATCACCCTGCGCGACCCGAGCCAGTTCCGCTGGATCGGCAAGCCGGTCAAGCGCCTGGATGCCTATGACAAATCCACCGGCAAGGCGCAGTACACCATCGACCTGAAAATCGACGGCATGCTCCATGCCGCCGTCCAGCATGCGCCACGCCTGGGCATGACCGTGGGCAGCCTGCGCAACCAGGCGCAGGTGCAAGCCATGAAAGGCGTGCATTCGGTTCACACCCTGCCCGGCGCCGTAGCTGTGGTAGCTGAACGTTGGTGGCATGCCAAGCGGGCCGTCGAAGCCATCCAGGTGGAGTGGCTTGAAGCCGCCGCCGACTCCACCGTGCGGGCCATGCCAGCGGATTTCTCCAGCGACAAGTACCGCGACTTCCTCGCCGCCCAGCAGGGCCCGGCCCGCGATGACGAAAACGAAGGCGATGTGGCCGGTGCACTGGCCAGCGCCAAGACCCGCGTCGAAGCCACCTACCACAACCAGTACCTCAACCATGCCCAGTTGGAACCGCCTTCAGCCCTGGCACGCTTTAACCCCGACGGCACGCTGGAGGTGTGGCTGCCTAACCAGGCGCCGGATATGTTCCGTGCCGACATTGCCAAGCGCACCGGTCTGAGCATTGAGCAAGTCACCCTGCACTCGCCGCTGCTGGGCGGTTTTTTCGGCCGGCATTTCCTGTATGACTCGGCAAATCCTTACCCGCAGGCCATTGCGCTGGCCAAGGCGGTGGGCCGGCCGATCAAACTGATCTGGAGCCGTGAAGAAGAGTTCGTGCGCGATGTATTGCGCCCGGTCGCCGTGGTCAAGTTCCGCGCCGCGCTGGATGACAAAGGCCTGCCCGTAGCCATCGAAGCGGTCAGCGCCACCGAAGGCCCCACCGAAGCCATCGCCGGCAAACAGGGCGACGCCATCGACCCTACTGCCCTGGAAGGGTTGTCGGGCAAGAGCTACGCAATACCCAACAAACGCATCGCACAGATTTACGTCAAAGGCCCGGCCATGCTCGGTTATTGGCGCTCGGTGGGTAACTCGCTCAATGACTTTTTCTACGAAGCCTTCCTGGACGAACTGGCCGACAAAGGCGGCCATGATCCCTATGAACTGCGCCTGCACCTGCTGCGCGACAACCCGCGCCTGACCACCCTGCTGCAAGCGGCCGCCGAGCTGTCTGGCGGTTGGAAGCGTGGGCCCTACACCGCCGAAGACGGCACCCGCCGTGCACGCGGCGTAGCCATGGCCTCGCCGTTTGGCTCCCATGCAGCGGTGGTGGCTGAGGTGTCGATCGAGAACGGCCAGGTCAAGGTTCATCACATCTGGGAAGCGATTGACCCGGGCAGCATCGTCAACCCGGCGATTGTGCAAGCGCAAGTCAACGGTGCCGTGGCCTTGGGACTGTCGCAAACCTTGTTGGAGGAAGCGGTATACGTGGATGGCAAGCCAAGGGCGCGCAACTACGACCTTTATCCGGTGCTGCCGCCTTCGCGTATGGCGCAGGTACACGTGAAGATCGTCGAAAGCGGAGAAAAAATGGGCGGTATCGGCGAACCGCCGTTGCCGGCTGTGGCCCCGGCCGTGGCGAATGCCGTGGCGCAGCTGACCGGCCAACGCATCCGCAGTCTGCCTTTGAGCCGTTACACCTTCAGCTAACCGACAGGGAATGCCCATGAATAACCGCCGATTCGCAAGAACCGCAGGGTGGCTGGTGCTGCCCTGCGTGGTCGCCGCCGGCCTGCTGGCCTGGTACGTCACCCGCGAGCCTGCCTCGCCTTTTGAACAGCAACAGGCCACGAGTTTCGACCCCGCCTTGGTCAGTCGCGGCGAATACGTCGCGCGAGTGAGTGACTGCGTGGCCTGCCATAGCTTGGCCGGCAAGCAGCCATTCGCTGGTGGCCTGGAAATGGCCACACCGCTGGGGGCGATCCACGCCACCAACATCACCCCCGACCGCGAGCATGGTATCGGCACCTATAGCCTGGCCGACTTCGACCGCGCCGTACGCCACGGCGTAGCACCGGGTGGGCGACGACTCTATCCGGCCATGCCCTACCCGTCTTATGTGAAGCTCAGCGACGATGACATCCAGGCGCTGTACGCGTTTTTCATGAAAGGCGTGCAACCGGCCAACCAGCCTAATATCCCCAGCGACATTCCCTGGCCGCTCAACCTGCGTTGGCCCATCGCCCTGTGGAACGGTGTGTTTGCACCGACCGCGACCTATGCCGCCAAGCCCGGCCAGGACGCACTGTGGAACCGGGGCGCCTATATCGTCCAAGGCCCCGGCCACTGCGGCAGTTGCCACACGCCACGGGGGCTGGCGTTCAACGAAAAGGCCCTGGACGAATCCGGCGCGCCGTTCCTGGCCGGTGCCCTGCTCGACGGCTGGTACGCCCCCAGCCTGCGCCAGGACCACAACACCGGCCTGGGGCGCTGGAGTGAGGAACAGATCGTGCAGTTCCTCAAGACCGGTCGCAACCAGCATGCCGTGGTCTATGGCTCGATGACCGAAGCCTTCAACAACTCCACGCAGTTCATGCAGGACGATGACCTGGCCGCAATCGCTCGCTACCTCAAGTCACTGCCCGGCGACCCCCAGCGTGACGGCAGCCCCTGGCAATATCAGCCGGTAACGGCGCGCTCGGATGTCCCCGGTGCTCACACGTACGCCACCCGCTGTGCCTCCTGCCATGGGCTCGACGGCAAAGGCCAGCCCGACTGGATGCCGCCTCTGGCCGGCGCTACCTCGGCCCTGGCCAAGGAAAATGCGTCCGCGATCAACATCACGCTCAATGGCTCACAGCGCGTGATCACCGCCGGCCTGCCGGATGCCTACCGCATGCCAGCGTTCCGGGAGCAATTGTCCGACTCGGAAATCGCCGACGTGCTGAGCTACGTGCGCGGTACCTGGGGCAACCACGGCGGTGCGGTCGATGCGAAGGCCGTGGGCAAGTTGCGTGGGCATACCGACCCGGCGAGCAGTAGCCCGATCATCCTGCATATGCGCTGATCGGTCGCGATCAACTGTGGGAGCTGGCTTGCCTGCGAATGCATCGACTCGGTTTTCCTGATGAACCGAGGTGTTTGCATCGCAGGCAAGCCAGCTCGCACATTTGGGCGATGAGCATTCAGGTAGATAAGCGTCGGCTACAAGGCCGCGCTATTTGTTTTCGTCCGCCTTGCCTTCCTGCATCTGCACCGACGACTCGGTGCCACTGTTGTTGTCTTTAGTGGCGTTGTCGGCGTTGTCAAAACAGCCGTGCAGCATGAATGCGCTGCACAGGCCCAGGCACATATAAAGCTTCTTCATGAAGGTTCACCTGCTGGCGAGTGAGTGATATCCGCGTGACGACAGCAACATTCGTCCGCCCATGATCTATCTGTCTGGTACAGAGGCGCGTGCGTTCAAAAAACAGACCCTTGGCTGACGAATGGGGGCCGCGTATCAATCAAACGGGATCACCGAGATCTTGCCGTTGCGCTCAAGAATCGCGAAGCGGATCTGCTTGAGCTCGACAAGCCCTTGGGTGGACCGGGCCGCCTCAAGAATGTCACCCTCGTCCAGCCGCGCATGCTTGAGCCGTTTATGCAGCACCTGGCCCTGCTCGACCAGCACCGTCGGCCCGCCATCGAGCACCCGCGCGAACCAGGCTGAACGCTGCTTGGCCAGCGAGAAGCCAATGTCGATGGCAATCAGGGTAGCGATGACCAGCACGGCGTTGGTCATTGAGAAATCTTCGCCCAGCAACGCCTGCTGGGTGGCTTCGCCGATGACCATCAACAAAACCAGGTCAAAGGTGGTGAGCTCGGCCAGCGTGCGCCTGCCGGCAACTTTGAACAGCACCAGCAGCACCAGGTAAATCGCCACAGCCCGCAGTACAGAGTCCATGGTTGCCCCTCGGATCATTGAATGGGAAACGACCGATTCATACGGATTAGGTGACCACCGCGCCGCGGTGGTTCATTCTTTCGACACATCTCGACCACCATCTAAAAAGATGATGGTTTCAGCGCAACTGAATCGTTGAAATGATCGAAATTTCGGCAGTAACCCAGTTGATACCGGGGCGTTGCCAGCGGGTCACAGCTCTATATCGATCACGCTGAAGAAGGAATCCCTGTCATGAACGACTCACAACGCGCGTGGGAACTGGCTATGGTGCTGATTGCCAACGGTCGGATCCCCTTCGACCCCGCCAACCCGAGTGGGTCGGTGAAAATCCTTTCCAAGCATTTGCAAGCGCTCGAAGACGCACTGCGTGAACAGGCCACAGACGTCGCCACGCATGAGCGCCTGGGCAAGAACAACAGCCGCAGGCCCTCGTTGGTGTGTGCCGACTAGGCGTCAGGCTTTGGTTCGGCTACAGCCGATCCGACTCGGCAACTGACCCTGCCTGGCCTTCAGCGTGGCTTGCATCGCTTGCGGCAAGGTGCTCCAGAACGTCAGCCCCGAGCGCTCTTCGATGTGATCCACGGTGACCTGATAATCGCAGAAGTCTGCGCCTTTGGGGGTTTCCTGGTTCATCACGAATGAGGCGTACACACCCGTTTCCGGCGAACTGCCGACCACGATGATTTTCCAATAGCCACTCGGGATGGTGTGTACTTTGTTCGTACCCGGCAACGAGCCCACAAAATGCTCATACAGCGGCCCGGTGGCCACATACACCTGATCGACGCCTGGCTCCTTGCTGAGAGTGCGCTCCTGGTCTTCCAGGCGCGCCCACGGCCCCTGGTTGAGTTCGGCTTTTTGCGGGGTAATGTTCGACAGGTAGTTGAGCGTTTGCCAGTCGGCCACCCCGGCCATTGACGCCAGGTTGGCCTGATGCCCACGGTCGATTTTGAGCGCGACGTTGGCACCGTTGTAATCCACCGGGTCCAGGGTCTCCCCGGCTGGAATATCCGGGTCGGTGCGCCAGTCACGGGAACGCCCGCTGGCCGCGGTGGCTTTAGTGATCTTGTAGGACACCCAATTGGCAAACTTGGTCGAACCGTTGTTGTTCAACGTGTAGGCCTGGCGGTTCAACGTCACTGGGCTGCCGCCGGTGGGGCAGCCAACCGCGCAGTTATCGAACTGCAAGGGTGGCGCAGGGAGGACGGCGGACTGGCGTGTGGGCGTGGTACAGGCGGCCATCAACGGGATCAACGAAAACGCCAGGTACTTGAGCGATGTGCTTCCTTGCATGGTGTTACTCCTTGGGATGAATCTGTTAAAAGACTGAATGGCCTCGGCCGATGCGCTTCCTGCGCAAGTCGAGATAACCATTGGAACACATAAACATTTCTAAACAACGACTGCAATCAGGCCAACAAACGTAACCCCTTCGCGCCCCATAACTGTGCTATCCATAACGCCGCCCTCTAGCGGGCGATAGCATAGCGTCATCAATGCACAAGGGACTGTCATCAAGCACGTGGGGGCAAATGTTTAAACAGAGGATGCTCCACGACCATGGCTGAATACCTTCTGCCTCCCGCTGCTCCACACTGGCTGATCCGCCAAGCCATCCCCGACGATGTGCATGCCTTGGTCGCACTGGATGCCTACGCAACCGAGCATGCCAGCCGTCGTGTGTTTATCTATGATGCCGTGGTTCGCCAGCAATGCCTGGTAGCCGCCAACGCTAACGTGTGCGCCGGCTACCTGGTGCTCACCCACGATTTTTTCAACCATGGGTTTATAGCGCTGGTGGTGGTTTCACCGCTGTATCAACGCAAAGGCGTCGCCCTTCGTCTGCTGGCAGCGGCCGAAGCGGCCTGCAAGACGCCCAAGCTGTTCGCGTCGACCAATGCCTCCAACGGCGCGTCCCAGGCCCTGCTGACGAAAGCCGGCTTTATTCCCAGCGGGCAGATCGAGAATCTGGACGATAACGACCCTGAACGTGTGTACGTCAGGTTCATTCGCTGACGATACCTTTTGTAGGAGCGAGCTTGCTCGCGAAACACTCACAGGCGCCGCGCTTATTCAGGGAGCACGCGTTATCGTTGAGGTTTTTCGCGAGCAAGCTCGCTCCTACAGAAAGCAGAACGCCATCTGCGCTACGCGGGAACCTTTTCTCGAACGCACAATCTGTGGTTCACCCTTTTGAACCGATTGAGACCCTGCGCATGCTTGTGAAAAAAGCCGTCCTCTGCCTGGCACTGCTAAGTGCCGGCTTCATCGCAGGCTATGCGGCCAAACCCACCCCGCAGCTGCAAGTCACCGCTGGCCAACTGATGGAGTGCGGCGAACTCATGATCCCGACGCTGGGGATGTGAGCCGCGCATACCCAGGTAAAAGCCGTTTCAGCCGCCCGAAGTCACGTCCGCAGGGTGCACGTTGAACCCATTGCGCCCCGCCGCCTTCGCACCGTAAAGCGCTGCATCGGCCGCCTCGACCAAACCCAACACCGGCTCCAGCCGTGAGCCCAGGCCCGTCGCAACGCCGATACTCACACTCACGCGCCCGAAGGGGCTGCCTGGGTGTGTGATGTTCTCCTGCTGTAGGCGCGAAAGAATGCGTTGCGCGACCACCGCAGCGCCTGCACTGTCAGTCGCGGGCATGATGACCGCCATTTCTTCTCCGCCATAGCGCGCCACCAGGTCCGAGGGCCGCCGCACGCACGTTTCCAATAACGTGCTGACCGCCTGCAAGCAAGCATCTCCCGCGACGTGACCAAAGGCATCGTTGAAGCGTTTGAAATGGTCGATATCGATCATCAGCAATGCCAGTGACGTACCCTCGCGCTGCGCCCGGCGCGCTTCCACCGCCAGCGTTTCGTCAAAACAGCGGCGGTTGGCGAGGCCGGTCAGCGCATCCTTTTTCGCTAATAGCGCCAATTGCCGATTGGAGTCGAGCAACTGTTGCTGGGCGACACGCAACGCCTCTTCCGCCGCCGTACGCCTGCGGATATCCAGGATCAGAAACCAGCCGATCAGCCCCGTCAGCCCCAACAGCCCCACCACCACGACCGCTGACAGTGCCGCCTCGATGCGCCACGCCGCAAGGGCTTCGTGCTTGCCCAACGCGACCGTGGTGATCAGCGGCAGGGTTTCGCTCTTGCGAAAGGCATAGAGCCGCTCTACGCCGTCCAGGCTGGAGGTATAGGCCGCAGTGCCCACAGGCTGGTCGACCAGGTACTTGGAATAAATAGGCGAGGTGGAAAAGTTGCGGCCCATGTCCTGCTCGCGGAAGGGGTAACGCACCAGCAACGTGCCGTCGGCGTAGGACAGGCCGATGGCGCCCTCCTGGCCCACATCGAGTTTACCGAATACCCGCAGAAAGTTTTCCACCCCCAGGGTCACAGCGACCACGCCAGCGAAGTTGCCGGCCGCGTCGTTGAAACGGCGGCTGATGGTCACCACCCATTCATGGTTGGCGCGGCTTTGAATCGGCGGGCCAATAAAAGGTTCAGCGCTCGGATCGTCGCGATGGTGGATGAAATAGGCCCGATCACTGCTATTGGCGCCCTCCGGAATCGCACGATTGGAAGACAGCAGCCACCGGCCCTGATGATCATAAATGGTGATGCCGCTGAGCTGCGGCATCAGCGGCTGCTGTAGGTTGATCAGCGTGCTGATTCGCTGGATTTGCACCGGCCCACTGCCTTCGGTTTCCAGGCGCTCAACCAGCCCCAGCAACAGCAACGAGCTTTGCCGCACGATGCCTTCGGTATAGGTGTTAAGGGCCTGGGTCAGGTTCAAGCCATGCACATCCACTTCCGCCAGCGCACGGTCGCGGGAAGACAGGACTTTCCAAATCGTCAGCGAAGTCAGGGAACAGCCGATCACCAACAGCAACAGCATCACAAGACGGGTATCACGCTTCACGTCAGCACCTTAAGGAAGTCCGGTTTCCGTTCCAGCCATCATTCGAACGTCGGTACTCACAGGGGCAACCGGTTCCAGAGTGCCAGCATACAAGCAGTCTGTGCGGGCTGCAGCAACAGAGTGTGCGGCTGAGCGCCGGCCAGAGTAGCCAGCGCCTTTAATGACCACTATCAAACAGGGTATTGAATGCTAAACCAATCGTTAAGGTCGCCATTAATTCAATATCAATCGACGCGACAAAACTTATACGAAGCGGCACTTCTTGAGCCTAGCTGTACAAGTTTCATCTACCACTCTACCGTTCATCGCCCTTTTTAAAAAATTTCAAAACATCTGCGCACTTGCCCCTATCAGAAAAGATGTCCGTTGCATAAACGGGCAACTAGCGAAACGACATTTCAAAACTGGGAGTATTGTTATGACGACGAGCAATAAAAACCCTGGAAACTTTGCCAATGATCGCGAAAAAGCATCACAGGCGGGAAAGAAAGGTGGACAGGCCTCTGGCGGCAACTTCGCCAACGACCGCGAGAAAGCCTCGGAAGCCGGGCGTAAAGGCGGCCAGAACAGTCATGGTGGTGGACGTAAGTCCTGACCACACGGGCAGTACCGCTGTTCCGTTCGTTAACAAAGGGCATTCATCATGCGTGCGTCCATTGATAATCAGCGCGGCGAGCCAGCTCGCAGGCCGATTGTAGAAGTGCAAACTAAAGCAAGGACTGGCCTGCGTTCTAATACGTCTGCGTGCTACGAACATCAGCAACTTGCTGAACAAGCCGAAGCCACGATAAGTGCATCTAAAACGCCACCCTTGTGTGAAAGGCACTTATAACCGTGCAGCTTGACTCACGCGCCTAAGTGCACGTTTCCAGCACAATCGAAGTGAACGTTACATTACCGACATAACGACGAGGTAACTGAACATGACTACTCAAGACAAGCAAGGCCAGATGAGCGTCAGCGAAGCCGGTAAAAAAGGCGGCGAAGCCACTTCTGCGTCCCATGACAAAGAGTTCTACCAGGAGATCGGCAGCAAAGGTGGCCAAAACAGTGGCGGGAACTTCAAGAATGATCCCGAGCGCGCCGCTGAAGCCGGCAGCAAAGGCGGCCAGAACAGCGGGGGCAATTTCAAGAATGACCCCGAACGCGCCGCCGAGGCGGGCAGCAAAGGCGGCCAGAACAGTGGCGGCAATTTTGCCAATGACCGTGAAAAAGCTTCCGAAGCCGGGCGTAAAGGTGGCGAACACAGCCGCGGCGGCGGACGCAAAAGCTGATGTGCTTGATGCAGGGGAGCCATGCTCCCCTGCTTTCATTGATGAGGGACACCATGCCTTTACACATTATCAACTTCACCGCACCGGTCACCGCTTCTACGTGCAGCCAACTGATTGAAAAAGCCTCGTTGGCCGTACAACAAGATGCCCAGGGCCTGGTACTGAATATCGCCACCATGGGTGGTGAATGCAGCTACGGCTTTACGATGTACAACTTTTTATTGTCCCTGCCGATTCCGGTGCATACCCATAACCTCGGCACCGTGGAATCCATGGGCAATATCATCTTCCTGGCCGGTGAGCGCAGAACCGCCTGCAAGCACAGTAAATTCCTGTTCCACCCCTTCCACTGGCATGTGCAAGGCGCGGTTGACCACTCGCGCATGTCCGAATATGCGATGAGTCTCGATTACGACTTGCAGTTGTACGCACGCATCGTAGCCGAGCGCACCGCTGATGCCGTCGAAAAACTGGAGACTGAAAAGTACCTGATCGCCGCGCCCCGCATTCTTGATCCGCAACAAGCGCTGACCGCCGGCTTGATCCATGGGATCGAACTTCCCGTGATCAAGGCGGAGTACGTGAGCAGCTTCATTCACTCCTAGCACCTTTTATTCAATAGGGGAGCCTCACAATGGACGAAGAAACGATCCGACTCACCGCGTACCGCATTTGGGAACAGCAAGGGAAGCCTGACGGTCAGGATTTCGTGCACTGGTTACAAGCCAGGGAGGAGCTGACAACCCCGCCGACTGACAGCCTGGCAGGCTCGATAGCAAGTAGCGTCACCCCGCCCAACCCGGACCGATCAAAGCGCCAGGCGACCGCCGCCGGGCAAAAAATCCGTAGCAGAAAACCCAACTGCTGAACCCACAGAGCAGAGAGTGAGGACGCGCCTGTCGATAAACCTGCCAGGGTTCTAAAACATCGACAGCCGTCCAAGCGCCATCCCCGCCCCGCCGCCTCTCGATACTGGCATTAAAGCATCAACTAATCGCTTGTTTGAATTCTTCCTCTTTAGCAGTTGAAAACGCCCACTTCTTAATCGAGAGTGGCCGTTCATTCAGGGAGGAATCGATGTGCCCCATCTACAAGCGAACCGAAGTTGCCTGCAATGTAAACAACCCTACGAATCGACGCTGGGTGACCCCGACTTTCTAGTGTCGTCGGCCTCTGACATGCTCTGCCCGGCGTGCCAGCAACACTATGCAGCCGACCTGATGAAAGAGGCACTTCAACGCAGCGTGCAAAAGTTGTGCATGTTGCAGGAGCGACGCAAAAAACAGTAAACACGCGCCTCGCCCCTACCGCCACCCGCATGGAGACCGTCCATTAAAAATACATTCATTCGGGTGGCGGCGGCACATAAGGCTTTGCAATAAACGGGATACTCCCAGACGGGCGCCATCTTACATTCTCAAGACCGTAGCGCTCGGCCAGCGGTTTACTGATGCGTTTGATCTTTTCATTACGCGACCTGGGAATAATACCAATGCCTGCATCGCAACAGGCCCAATGCCACGCCTCTGCGTTATTCATCACCTCCGCTCTTATAATGAAAGACTTAGGCTCGTGGTGGTATTCGTACTCGATGACATATAAAGAATTTTTCATAACCTCTCCTTCTGATTTTTTGTTATTTGCTCAGAACGAAGGTTCAGAAATTTTAATCTTTTAATGACGACGATCACGCACTTGCTGTTGCACTACCGTTCGTCGGCCTCGCATTAAAAAAATAAAACTGCTCATGCTTCTTTTGTTTCTTAATACTGAGTCTGTTCACTCCAGGCTCTTGGTAAAAACTCCTGTCTTGCCCGCATTCCGTGCGGGCTTTTTTATTTTGCCGCGACGCTTCATCCTGTGGCGAGGGAGCTTGCTCCCGTGACGGCCTGGCAGCCGACGCTTGTCTAACTGACGCACCGAGGTCCAAGCTTGCCTGTCGGACCAAAGTCCTCGTCGGCTGTCAGGCCGTCATCGCAGGCAAGCCAGCTCCCACATTCAAGATCGCGGAGCCACTCAATCGTCGTCGTGCACGTGAGCGTCAGCACAGGGCAGTCGGCCGGACTCACCTCCGGCAATCCGTTCCGCCTGGTCAATACCGCGTTTGAGCGCGTCATTCACCGTCCATTCGGCACCCGGCAACTGCTTGATGCGTTCAACCACACATTGTCCCGTCGCGGTATAAACACAGAGCAGCACTTCAATATCAGCATCGTCCCGCTCTCGGGCCCTGACTTCGATATGGCAGCCGTTTTCGACTTCCCGGGTGAAGCATTTTTCTTCCAGTGCTTTTGAGACCCAGGCTTTATAGGTGTTGCCACGTATAAACATAGCGCTTCTCCAAAACCGTTAGTGGGGTTGGCCATCAACTAACGACTGAAATCCCTAACCAGAATTCAGACTTTCTGCAAGGCCACCTCCATCATGCACCGATAAAAACCCTTTACCGTTTCGCCTGTTAAACCGTTCGTCAGGCGAGGAAACAAATTGTTAAACCAACCCATCGGGCTCTATTCAAAATGTTCGGGAGCGCGGCGAAATGCGCCCTGCAGAGCGGCAGAAAAAGCCAATAGAACCGGACAGTAGACGCACTTTATCTACTGACGGCAGCTTATTGCCGAATGTTTATCACCTGATGGCTCCTGGTGTTAACAAGCGCTTCGCTTAGTTAACGCGCGAGCACAGATTCGGCACAGCAAAACGCAAGTTTCCAATACAGGAGCAAGGCATGAAACGAGCGATGGGTTATTGCCTGGTCACTATCACCAGCCTCTTCTTACTCACCAGTTGCAACCTGGTGGTATTCAACCCCAAGGGGCAAGTAGCAACCGATGAGCGCGACCTGATTATTCTCGCTACGGGCCTGATGCTGCTGGTGGTCGTTCCGGTGATTGTGATGATGTTTGTCTTCGCCTACCGCTACCGCGCCACCAATAAAAAAGCGCGTTACTCCCCCCGCTGGGCCAGTTCACACAAAATCGAAGCGGTGGTATGGGGCGTTCCCCTGCTGATCATCATCGTCCTGGGGTGGGTGACCTGGGAGACCACCCACGCACTCGACCCCTATCGCCCGCTGGAATCAGACACCCCGCCGATCAATGTGCAGGTGGTCGCCACCGACTGGAAGTGGCTGTTTATCTACCCTGACCTGGGCATCGCCAGCGTCAACGAACTGGCCCTGCCGGTGCACACGCCGGTGAGTTTCACCGTCACCTCCGACGCGGCCATGACCTCGTTCTTTATTCCCGCACTCGGCGGGCAGATCTACGCCATGGCCGGCATGCAGACCAAGTTGCACCTGATCGCCAACGAAACCGGTGAGTTCAGAGGGATTGCCGCCAACTACAACGGCCCCGGTTTTTCCGACATGCATTTCACCACGCTGTCCCTGAGCACTGCCGACTTTCAAACCTGGGTGACAAAGGTCAAGGGCGCGGCCACCTCTCTGGACCACAGCGCTTACGCGCAATTGGCCAAGCCGACCCTCAAGCACCCGGTGACCTATTACTCGGCGGTACAGGAGCGCTTGTTCCTGGACATCGTCGATAAATACGAAGGCATGAACAAGGCCAATAAACCCCGGCGCTCGCCATTGAGCGACGCTGCACAACGCACCGATCAACACCCAAGTCTGCTGGCTGAGGAGCGGTAACCATGTTCGGAAAACTGTCGTGGGACGCGATCCCAACCACTGAACCCATTGTGATGTACACCCTGGCCGTCGTGGGCCTGATCGGGGTGGCGCTGGTGGGCTCGATCACCTGGAAACGCAAGTGGGGTTATTTGTGGCGCGAGTGGTTCACCTCGGTGGACCACAAGAAGATCGGTTGCATGTACATCGTCGTCGCCCTGGTGATGCTGCTGCGCGGGTTTTCTGATGCGATCATGATGCGCACCCAGCAAGCCATGGCCGCCAGCGGCGGGCCGGGTTACCTGCCGCCGGAACATTACGACCAGATCTTCACCGCCCACGGTGTGATCATGATCTTCTTCATGGCCATGCCCTTCGTGGTCGGCTTGATGAATATCGTCGTGCCGTTGCAGATCGGCGCTCGCGATGTGGCCTATCCGTTTCTCAACGCCCTGAGTTTCTGGCTGTTCGTGGTGGGTGCGGCGCTGGTGAATATTTCGCTGGGGGTCGGTGAGTTCGCGCGCACCGGCTGGGTCGCGTATCCGCCGTTATCCGAGCTGGGCTACAGCCCCGGCGTCGGCGTGGATTACTACATCTGGTCATTGCAGATATCTGGTATCGGCACGCTGCTCACGGGGGTGAATTTCTTCGTCACCATCCTGAAGATGCGCACCGAAGGCATGACGCTGTTCAAGATGCCGGTGTTCACCTGGAACGCGCTGTGCACCTCGGTGCTGATTCTGGCGGCATTCCCGATCCTCACCGCCACCCTGCTGATGCTGACCCTGGACCGCTATCTGGGCATGCATTTTTTCACCAACGAGGCCGGCGGCAACCCGATGATGTACGTGAACCTCATCTGGGCCTGGGGGCATCCGGAGGTGTACATCCTGATCCTGCCCGCGTTCGGGGTGTTTTCCGAGATTGCCGCCACCTTCAGCAGCAAGCGGCTGTTCGGCTACGTGTCGCTGGTATGGGCGACCATCGCGATCACCGTGTTGTCGTTCATCGTGTGGCTGCATCACTTTTTCACCATGGGCGCGGGGGGCAACGTCAACGCGTTCTTCGGCATCATGACGATGATCATCGCGGTGCCGACCGGGGTGAAAATCTTCACCTGGTTGTTCACCATGTACCGCGGCCGCGTGCGCTTCGAAACGCCCATGCTGTGGACCCTGGGCTTTATCGTGACCTTCAGCATCGGCGGCATGACCGGGGTGCTGCTGGCGGTGCCCGGGGCCGATTTCCTGCTGCACAACAGCCTGTTCCTGATCGCGCACTTTCACAACGTGATCATCGGTGGCGCGGTGTTCGGCTATATGGCCGGCCTGACGTATTGGTTCCCCAAGGCGTTCGGTTTCCGCTTGAACGACAAGCTGGGCCGCATCGCCTTCTGGTGCTGGCTGGTGGGCTTTTATTTCGCGTTCATGCCCTCCTACGTGCTGGGTTTCATGGGCATGACGCGCCGTCTCAATCATTTCGACAACCCCGAGTGGCGGCCCTGGCTGCTGCTAGAGCTGGTGGGGGTGGCAATCATCCTCTGCGGCGTGGCGGCGCAAGCCTTGCAATTGTTTGTCAGCATCCGCAACCGTCATCAATACCGCGACCGCACCGGCGATCCGTGGGACGGGCGCACCCTGGAATGGGCCACCGCGTCTCCCCCGCCGCTGTACAACTTCGCCGAACAGCCCAAGGTCAATGACCTGGACGCGTACTGGGGCATGAAGGAGCGCGGCGTCAGCACCCTGAGCCACACCGACTATCGCAGCATCCATATGCCGCGCAATACCGCGTCGGGCTTGGTCATCAGCCTGTTTGCGCTGGTCTGCAGCTTTGCGTTGGTGTGGCACATCTGGTGGTTGGCGGCGTTCGGCCTGGTGGCCTCGGTGGTCGCGTTCGTGGTGCGCAGCTACGACGAAGACACCGATTACTTCGTGCCCGCCCAGGAAGTCGCGCGCATCGAAACGGCCCGTCTCAAAGACCTGGCGGAGGCTTGACCCATGTCCAATATCGTTATGGAAAAAGACATTGCCCATACCCACGAACAAGGGCATGAAGACGCCGGTTCCCTGAGCCTGTTCGGGTTCTGGATCTACCTGATGACCGACTGCATCCTGTTCGCGACCTTGTTCGCCGGCTACGCCGTATTGCGCGACAGCGTGGCGGGCGGGCCGTCGAGCATGGATATTTTCGAACTGCCCTATGTGCTGGCCGAAACCATGCTGCTGCTGTTGAGCAGTATCACCTACGGCTACGCCATGCTCGCCATGAACCACGGCAAGCAACGCGATGTGCTGCGCTGGCTGGGGCTCACGTTCGTGTTGGGCGCGGGCTTTATCGCCATGGAGATCAACGAATTCCACCACCTGATCGAAGAAGGCTACGGGCCGGACCGCAGCGGCTTCCTGACGGCCTTCTTCACCCTCGTCGGCACCCACGGCGCGCACGTGTTCACCGGGCTGATCTGGATGGCGGTGCTGATGGTCCAGGTCAAGCAACGCGGCCTGACCAGCACCAACGCCACCCGGCTCAGTTGCCTGAGCCTGTTCTGGCACTTTTTGGACGTGGTGTGGATCTGCGTCTTTACCGTGGTCTATCTGTTGGGGGTGGTGTGACATGTACAAGCAAAGCTCGCTTCACAGCAGTGCCGGTACCAGCCATGGCAGCAGTCGCTCCTATCTGGTCGGGTTCCTGGTGTCAGTACTGCTCACCCTGATTCCGTTCGCCCTGGTGATGTTCCCGTCACTGCCGCGCACCGTCACCGCCTGGTTGGTAGTGGCGTTGGGCGCGATACAAATCGTGGTCCACCTCAAGTTCTTCCTGCACCTGGACACGGCCGAAGAACAACGCTGGAACCTGATTGCGCTGATTTTCTCGGCGGTCATCATTCTTCTGTTGGTGGGGCTTTCGTTATGGATCATGGACAGTATTCATCACAACATGCTGGCGCACTGAAACACTGGCGGGGGCTGTTCAATACCGCTATCGAGCTCACCAAGCCGGGCATTATTGTCGGCAACCTGGCGTCGGTGCTGGGCGGTTACCTGCTCGCCGCCAGCGGGCATGTGGCCACGGTGACGCACGGGCTTGCCACACTGCTCGGCACGGCCCTGGTGATCGGTTGCGGCTGTGTCGTCAACAACTGCATTGACCGCGACATCGACCGGCGCATGGTGCGCACCTGTCATCGGCCATTGGCACTGCGCACCATCAGCGTGTCCACTGCCGCAGGCTATGGGATCGTCCTGGGCACCTGCGGTTTTGGCTTGCTGTGGGCCGGCAGCAATGCGCTGGCGTGTGGGCTGGCAATGGTCGGGCTGGTGATCTATGCGGGGGTCTACACCTACTGGCTCAAGCGACGCTCCCACTGGGCCACCTTGATCGGCAGCGTCTCCGGGGCGATGCCGCCGGTGATCGGCTATTGCGCGGTCACCGGGCGGTTTGACCTTACGGCGTTGCTGCTGATTGTGGTGTTCTGTTGTTGGCAGATGCCGCATTCACACGCCATCAACGTGATGCGCCGCGAGGATTTCCGCGCCGCAGGCCTGCCGCTGTTGAGCCTGGCCCAAGCCCATCGGCAGATCCAGGTGTACATGCTGGCCTTCCTCGCCAGCGCCCTGGTGCTAGGCGCGGTGGCGCAGATGGCGGCGTTGTATTTTGTGGTGATGCTAGGGCTGGGGAGTTATTGGCTAACCCTCGCGGCCAGCGGTACACGCCTCGCTGACCCGACCGGCTGGGCGCGCAGGATATTCGGGTTTTCGATTGTGTTGGTGCTGGCGCTTGACCTGGCGCTGGCGGTGCTGAGGTAGCTTTGTGGGCGGCGCCCTCGAGGGATGCAATGCTCAAAGCAACGAAGATCAACTGTGGGAGCGGGCTTGCCCGCGAAGACGTCGGCCCACCCAACATTGACGTTGACTGACCCGCCGCTATCGCAGGCAAGCCAGCTCCCACAGGGGATTGCGCTTAACTGACTGGCATTGGGGCAAGCCCGCTCCCACATTTGGGGCACAGTGGCCTGCTCGATCAGGCATCGAGCACCGCCCGGATTTTGCGCGGCAAATCAGCAGGCTGATACGGCTTGGGAATCAACTCGAACTCATGCACCTCTATCTCCGCGCGGGCCAATGCGTCTTTCGCATAGCCGGTAGTCAGCAAGATCCTGATGTGCGGATACAAGCGCGACACCTCCCGCGCCAACGCCGCGCCATTCATCGCGCCGGGCATGATCAAGTCACTGAACACCAGGTCATACGTCGCCTGCTTGAGCATGCCCAACGCCTCGGCGGCATTGAGGGCGATGTCCGTGTGGTAACCGTAGTCAGACAGAATGACCTGCGCCAACTCGGCCACCTCGGGCCGGTCCTCCACGATCAGGATGCGTTCGTTACCTTGCGGTGAGATGGCTGTGGGGGGCTGCTCGACCCACAGCTGGCTGTCATCTGCAGGAAAGTACAAGCGAATCGTCGTACCGATGCCCGGGTCTGAATGAATCCGCGCCGTGCCGCCCGATTGCTTGACGAAGCCGTACACCATCGACAACCCCAGGCCCGAGCCCTGGCCTTCTTCCTTGGTGGTGAAGAACGGCTGCATGACTTTGTCCTGAATACCTGCGTCGATGCCGTTGCCGTTATCCGAGACCGAAATGCTCACGTAACAGCCCTCGGTCAACCCATCACGCTCGGCACCGACATCGCCCGGTACCTGGACGTTGCAGGTCTGGACGGTTACCGCTGGGTCCGCACGCCCGCGCAAAGCATCCTGGGCATTGGATAACAGGTGCTGCACTGCCAGCTCCGCCTGGACAGGGTCGATGCGGCAGTTCCACAGATCTTCGGCAAGTTCTACATGCAACTCGACGCCCTGCAGCGCACGTGCCATGAATTCGGGGCGGCTGAGCAAGCTGTTCAAGTTGATCACCCGACTGTCGAGCCGTTGCTTGCGCGAAAACGCCAGCAACTGCTGGGTCAGGGTCTGAGCTTTTTCCGCCGCGGCCCTGGCACGGCTGGCACTGTTGACGATGCGCTGCGGATCGCTACCGGGGCGCTTGGCGCTCTGCTGGATCAAGTCGAGATAACCCATCATCACTTGCAGCAGGTTATTGAAGTCATGGGCAATGCCACCGGTCAGTTGCCCCAGCGCTTCCAGGTCTTGTGCGCGACGCACGCGCTGTTCGGCATCGTGACGCCGGCTCACGTCCAGCTGCGATGCGAAAAAATACACCAGTTGCCCACGTTCGTTGAACAACGGCGAAATGAACAGCTCGTTCCAGAAGGTCGAGCCATCCTTGCGGTAGTTGAGCACCTCGACACAGGCCTCATGGTGCTGCTCAACCGCGCGCTGCACCTGGTGCAGCGCGTTTTTGTCGGTTTGAGGCCCCTGCAAGAACCTGCAATTACGTCCGATCACTTCGTCCAGTTCAAAGCCTGTCAGGGTCAGGAACGCCTGGTTGGCAAAGATGATCGGATTATCAGGCCCCGCGGGGTCGGTCACGATCATTGCACTGTGGCTGGCTTGCATGGCCGCAAAGAACAGGTCTTTGCGGCTGGCAGACAGCATTGCCAATTCCATACCGTCGACCACAGGCTTCTTCTTTGTCGCCAAGGTTCACCTCCAGATACGTGGTACGTGTTCCATGGACCGTGAAAACGCTGCGCAGTGCCATCTTGTGCCGAGCGGACGCGGCGCCCCCCAAGGGCACCGCACGTGTCATTAACGCTTGGCTTGTGTGTCAGGCGCCTCAGAGCGTTGCAAAAACGCTTGCGTAAGCTCTGGCAAGTGCTCGAGCAACCACTGAGCCATGGCGACTTCCTGGGGTAGAATCTTTTCGCACGCCGCTTGTGTCTCGGCGTCACCCGCTGCCTTCGCGGCCGCGATGAGCACCGTGTAGCTGGCCACTTCCATATTTTCAAACACGTAGCCGGCCATCGCGCCCTTGATCACCTCGTCACTCATCAGCGAGCCACCGACCGCCTGACCGAAAGCCATCAGCTTGCCGCCCACGTCTTTAAGGGTCGAAGCACTGCCTCCCAAACGCGTCAGGCATTCGTCAATCAGTTGCTGCTGCCCAAGGGTTTCCTCAATGTGCTCGTCGATTCGCGCCTTTAGTTGGGGGTAATTCTCCAGGCGCTCGGACTGTGCCTTGAGCATTTTCTCGGCCTGTTGCTCCATCGCATGGGCATCACGTAGCCAGTCGAGCAGGTTTTCCTGTGGGGTAGCCATGTCGTTGTCCTCGTCAAGAAAGTCGAAAGCACCGCACGCCCTTCAGCGTGCGGCTGTTCTCAATCAAAGGTCGGGCTTGGGCTTGAGGCCCGCCCCCAGGTCAGCGCCGGTGGTGGGGTCGCTGGTGGGGTCCGAGAGCGTGCGGATTTTCATCGCGCTCAGCACCGCTTCATCGTCGGCGTCCAACTGCACGCTGGCGGTGCCGTCACCGCCATCGACCGCCGGTTGTGGGTTTTCCACAAACTCCCAACCGTCACCCTGGTTCCAGGGCCCGCGCAGGTTCTCCGCGCCTTGGGACATGTTGAAGTACACCTGGGTGAACTCCGGTTTGCCCGGCAACTTGCCCTGGGGAAAATTCGGCTGGATCGCATGCAGCGCTTTTTCGAAGGATATCTGGTGAGCGATTTCCCGCGTCATCAAAAAACCCAGCGCATCTTTTACACCCGGGTCATCGGTGACGTTCATCAACCGCTCATAGACAATTTTGGCCCGGGCTTCGGCGGCGATATTCGAGCGCATGTCTGCGGTGGGTTCACCAATAGTGTCGATGTAGGCGGCGGTCCACGGCACGCCGGCAGAGTTGGTCAAAGGCGAACCCGCCCCGTACAGCAGGCTGGTGATATGCGAGTCATTGCCGGCGCCATTGAGGGCACGATACAACTCGCCCTCCTCTTCCACGCCTTCGGCCATTCGCCCCTTGGCGCCCTTGTTGAGCATGACGATGATGGAGCCGACGATCTCCAGATGGCTGAGTTCTTCGGTGGCGATGTCCATCAGCAAATCTTTGCGCCCCGGATCGTCTTCCGCCAAGGCTTGGGTGAAGTAACGGGACGCGGCGGCCAACTCACCTTGGGCGCCGCCAAACTGCTCGAGCAAAAGGTTGGCCAGGCCCGGATTGGGCTCGGCGACGCGGACGGTGTATTGAAGTCGCTTGTTATGTAGAAACATGAACAAATCTCCTCAGGCTTACGGAAAAAGGCGCCCTGCTGGAATGCGCGCCTACCTTGCATGGGAAGTGGCCTGCGCGTGGAAAATTTCAAAATAAACCGACGCCTCACGACCAGCGGTAATGCGCTGCAGGCCAAGCGAAACGGCACTTGTAGCGCAGTTCTCTCAATCGGCGCCGTGGTTTTCCGACTCGGGCACGGCGTCGATGCCGGGCGTACCGTTGGCGGGCTTGATGCTGGCGTCAGCGGGCGTTGCGGCGCTGTCGGGATGGTCCCAATCGGTGGTCGCGTTGGGGTCTTCGTCGCGCCCGGCAGTGCCGATGACGCAACCGTCTTCATTGGGTGCGTCTGGATGCTCGAGCGGCCGGTACTGTGGGTTGGATGGGTTGTGTTTCATGGCTGAAAAGCTCCCGTTCACAGGTTAGGAACCTCGTTGGAACCACACCCTTTTTTGGAGTGCGACGAAAAAGACGAATGGCAGGACCGTTAACTAAACCAGCAGTTTCGATTTAATTAATATCAAAGCGCTGGCCGGCAATAAAAGTTATACGAAGCGGCGCATCAACCAAGTTTCTGTATAACTTTTTCAGCGAAATTACCGTTCGTCGCCGGTTAGAAAAATCGGTAAAACATTTTTCAAAAAGCCAATATCGGAATAAGTGTCCGTTGCGAAACGGCCAACTAACGAAACGCAAACTTAGCGACTGGAGAACTATCATGACTACAGGTAATAAAAACCCGGGCAACTTTGCCAATGATCGCGAAAAAGCCTCCGAAGCCGGTAAAAAAGGCGGCCAGGCGTCGGGCGGCAACTTCGCCAACGACCGTGAAAAAGCCTCGGAAGCCGGCCGTAAAGGTGGGCAGCACAGCCATGGCGGCGGTCGGAAGTCGGGTTCTTGAGTAACGGTGGGAGGGGCAGCCTGGCTGCCCCTTCAAACCAAACGCACAGAACATAAGTGACATATTCATCACTGATAAATAATCGTAAACGTCGCCGACGCATTGGCCGGGCCTGGCGTGACTCGGTTGGCGGTTTGCAGATAACGGGCACGCAAGCGGATGTTGTAGCTGGACTCGAAGGACAGTGGGTTAATACCGCTGGCCCGATTCATCCCCAGGGGTACCGGGGTACTGTCTAGTGTCGCTACTTGGATGCCGACTCCGCTTGCGGCAGGCGAATTACCTGTGCCTGTGGGATCAATGCTCAGCACGCCCGTACTGGCATTGATCGCCGGGCGCGAGGAGTCGATGCGAAATTGCAGGGTGTTACCCGCTAGGGTTCCGCCGGAGCCAACGCCGGTGGGTGAATTACCACTTTGCGAAAGCCAGCCAGGTCCGGTGGTGGAATAGGTGCCATGGAACGCCGGGCAATCATTCAAGTTGATGGAAAAATCTGTCCACCCTGTGGCGCTGTTAAGCCCGGTGAACTTATTGGTCAAGTGCGTCCCCATCGGCACTGAAACATCCGGCGTACTGCAGGTGCGCGAGACAATCTGGATACTGCCGGAGATGCCCATCCTGAAACCCTGCATCCTGGCATCGCCGAAGTTGCCAAACAGGCTCACGACCGGCAATGAGCTGCCCGCCAATACACCTGGCGTTACTTCCCCTAGTTTGATCAGTATCAATTCGAAGTTCGAAGGTCCATCAAACGGAATCAGGCAGCGAGAGCCCGATGTGCAGGCAGTCCAGGATTTGTTGGTTTGCCTGGGCAGCACGCCGCCGAGACTATTGATAACCACCCCCAGCCCTGGAATTCGGGTTCTGTAGACCTTGTTGGCATAGGGGCCGCTGGACCAATTGGCTAAGCCAGAAGTCGCCTCGACCGTCAACTCGGTCCACTGTTGAAACGGAGCAAACCGGCAGTCCAGCTCGGGTGCCTGGCCCAAGGCCATGCTGAAGCGCTGTCGATAGACTTCGGCGCCCACCGGCACATCACGTCCGACGGTAATCGCCGAGACCTGCAATGGCATGTTGCCCACTGCGGCCTGGATACCGTTGTTATATGTACAGGTCACTGCCATGGCCGTATCGGCCATCGCCCAAAGTGCCGCCAGCGCTAGGCTGGGTTTGATCAAAGCGCCCATGTTCATAACGGTACCTTTTGCATGTTGTTGGGCGGCGTGCTGCCCGCGACCTGTTTGCCGGCGGCGCAAATAGCGTCCACCTGCTGCAATTGCTGGCCCTCGCCGGGGCCGGGAGGAATCATCAGGGCACACTGTTGATGGGTCTTGCTGCCCCAGTTGATCAACAACTGGCGGGTTTCTGGCTTGATCCGGGCATAGAGCAGACCGCCCTGCCCGACCATCCCCACCGAGGCGCCTTCGCCGTCGGTCACGCCTGCGCCAAATGGCAAGCTGCTGCCATCGTCCAGGCGCACATTGAGCAGCACCGCACGGCCCTGATTAGTGGTGTATTTAAGATGCACCACGGCGCCAGCGCGTGGGGCGACTTGTTGGCTGGTCTCGTTGAGTTCGACATCCAGCGAACTGCCAATCGGGTCGATGGCCACCTCGTTCAGCTCATAAGGCCGCAGGTACGGCACCACGGCATTGCCGCGACTGTCGAGCGTCAGGCCGGGGTACCCCGAAACCTTGGCGCCCGCGGCACCCGGCGCACTGACCACCGCCATGGTTTCGCCGCGGTACGGCGTCATGGTCACGCCCTCTGCATGGGCCACCACGGTGCCGCTGGCGCCCATCGAGGCGCTGGTATAGCCATCGCCACGCCCCAGTGCCGCACTGAGCATGGCTCGCCCACCCGTGTACTGACCGTTAAGCGCGGCGCTCTTGCTGTGGTTGGCGCCGTCATGGCCGAAATTGGCGCTATAGCCATATTGACGGTCTTGGCCGGCGGTGCCGCTGATACCGGCCTGCTCACTGTAATTGCCTTGGGTATCGCGGCCCACCTGCGCGGTTATTTGCGGAGTGTTACCCGACGCGCCGAAATCCAGGGGCATGCTCATGGTCAGCAAAAAGCTGTTCTCCATGTCGCCCAGCCCCATGCGGCTGCGGTTGGCATTCACACTGAAGCTGACGCGGTTGAACTGCTTGCTGTAGCTGAACTGGTACTGCACATCACTGCCCGGCTGATTCCAGTAGTTTTGCGCGTAACCGCTGATGGAGACTTGCCCCCAAGCCCCAAGGTTCTGGTCGGCGGTCACCGAAAAACGGCTGCGCGGGCGACCGAACATGCTCGAATCCCAGCCATTTTTCTCGGCATCCAGCAGTTGGATGGCGTTGCTGAAATCCAGGTAGTCCTGAGTGGAAAACCGATAGGCTGCCAGCGAGAAGTTACTGCCGGTACTGAGCACATTCTTGCTGTACGACACCCGCATGCTCTGGCCCTTGGCAGCGCCGCCGGCCAGGTCGGTCTGGGCGTGCGTGATGTCCACGGCCATCGCACCGATGGGTGTGCCGAACGCCAGGCCGGTGAGCACCGCCGTGTAGTCATCGCTCGATTGCAGACCGGCAAAACCGGTGAAGGTATTGTTCAAGCCGTACTGCACAGTCCCTTGCAGCAGGCGCGCCTGATCGTCGACGAAGTTGTTGCGGGTTTCACCCGCAGTGAGGCTGAACCGCGAGGTGCCGGGGCGCAGCAACTGGCTGACCGAGGCGTAGGGCACGATAAAGTTCTGCTCAGTGCCGTCGGCTTCGGCCACGCTCACGCTGAGGTCGCCACCATAGCCGGTGGAGTACAGGTCATCGATCACGAACGCGCCGGGCGCCACGGTGGTTTCCAGCAAGATATTGCCGGCCTGGCGAATGGTTACCCGCGCATTGGTGCGGGCAATACCCCGGATGACCGGCGCATACCCGCGCATCGAATCGGGCAGCATGCGGTCGTCAGTGGACAGTTGCACACCGCGGTAGGACAAGGTGTCGAAGATCTCGCCGGTGGTGTTGGACTCACCCACCGTCAGTTGGCTTTTCAACGCGGTGATATCACGCTGGGCGTATGTGTCCAGAGCCTGGTACCGGCTGCCCAAACGTGACTGCCAGCTCATGGACGCGTTGTGGCGCAGGCGCCAGTCCCCTAGGTTCAGGCCCGCGTTGAGGCCCATGAACGCCGAATCGGAGTTGCCACTGCGGGTGCGGTTACGATTGGCGTTGAAGTTGTAGCTGAGCATGGCGGCCGTCACGCCACGGTCCCACAACTGCGGGCTGACGTAACCCCGCGCATTACGCTTGAGCGCCACCTGGGGAATGCTCAAGTCCAGCGCCTGGTTCTCTGGGGAGAAGTTCGCGGTAGCGCCAGGGATTACCTGCCCCACTGCCGGGCACGCCTGACTGTCGAGCATCGTGCTGGCCTCGGGCGTAAGGCTGGCCATTTGCACACCCTGGCGCTCAAGCAAGCCACGGTTCATACACACCACCGGCTTGCTGCCGTCGGCCTGGGCGTCAATGCGAATATCCTGCCGGTTGTTCAGTTGCCCGTTGAGGATGATGTCGGCTCGGTATTGGCCTGGCATCACCGGGTTGCCGGCCTGGTAGGCACTCAGGTCAAGATTGCGCGAGTCTTCGGGCAGGAAGGCGTCATTAAACTGCACTTCTTGCGCCAGTGCGCCTTGCATGCCCCACACGCCTGGAGCAATGGCCAATGCCTTGAGGATCAGGGCAGTGAGCGGATTCAAGGCGAAGCGAGGCCGCGCCCGCAGAAAAAGCCTGGAGCAAGAAAAGGTCGACATAGATGACTCGCGGGTAAAAACGTCAGGAATGGATCAGGGCTGCAGCGTGTTGTGGGTCGGGACCAACGCGCCGTAATCGTTGATGGCGCTGAATTCCACCTGGGCCTGGCTCGACGGCCTGGCCTTGAGCGTGGGCAGCGCGAACTGCCGGGTTTCTCCAGGGCCGACCATGCCGTCCTCACTGCGATAGCGTTGGTTACCCGCCACCAGGTCCAACTCGATCAGCGAGACGTGGAACGCCGACGGGTTGTACGCCTTCAGCGCCAGGCCTTGCCCATCGCGTGCCGTAACCAATTGCCACTGCACCTGCTCAACCGCCTCATTGGGATTTCCAGGCAAGCCGACCGGGCGATAGAACAGCTTGATGCGCGAACGGAAAGCCATTTGCAGCGTATTAAGGTCTGCACCCGCCTCGGGTTTGGGCGGGATTTCGAGAACGTTGAGCCAGAACACCGACTCTTTGTCCTGCGCCAAAGGCGCGCCGGTAAAGAGCACTCGCAAGCTTTGGCCCTTGGTCGGGTCAATGCGCGCCACCGGGGGCGACAATAGGAACGGCGCCTTGGAGCTGGTGGGTGTCGATTCGACGCTGCCGGTGTCGATCCATGATTGGACCAGTGCGGGCAACGTGCCGTTATTGTTCAGTTTTACGGTGATTTCTTTCTGGTCCGCCGGATAGACCAGGCGCGTACCGGTAATCACCACTGCAGCGAATGCATGGGAACACATCAGTGTGGCCAGGCCGATCAGCAGCAGTGGTTTGAATGCACGTGTGCACGACATAGAGCAATCCCTTTACCGTCTGGATGCACGCCCTTCAATACCGAGCAGGGCGTGTGTCCAAAGCCTGCGACTTACTGATAATTGATGGAGTAAGTCACGGAGCCCACAACGGTGCCCGGCGTGGTAGCCGACTGGGCGTAGTACTGAACGGCGTACGGCAGCACAGCGGTCAGGGCAGTTGGGTCAACAGTTACGCGGCTGGTGGAGGTAACCTGAGACGTGTTGCCGGCCTTGATCGCGTTGCCATTGGTGGCATCCACCAACTGCAGTTGAACCTTGGTGGCTGAACCGCTGATGTTCTTCACATTACCGCTGGCCGGATCAACACCACCGCCCGACTCAAAGAACGCCGCCGCGGTTTTGATCGCAGCAGAGCACTTGCTCAGTTCGATGTTGAAACCGGTCTGGCCAGCTACTTGCCCGGCGGAAGCCAAGGAAGCGGTGGAGATGGTTGGCAAGGTGACGGTGGTCGCGCCGGAAGCTGCTGCACCATTGACGGCCACTTGGCAGGTTTCGGCTTTCAGCTCACCGTTGAAATCAATTTTGCCGTCCGAAGCCATGGCAGCAGAAGAGACGGTGGCAGCGACCAGTACAGCGAGGGCGCGAGCTTTGTAATTCATGAGTAACTCCGAGAGCACGATAGACTTGATTAAGTTTTGAAGTTCCCTGGACGGGAAATACTTCTGCGTTGTTGCGAAGTGAAGTGTAAGCAGCGCACTTAATTTTCAAAATAGGAGTGCTCTGAAAAACAAATAACCCGGGCAAATTACCTTATAAACAGGCGATTAAAAGCAACAAACAAAGCCCCCCACCATAGTTGGCTGGCTTTAATAAGCCAACAGACAAAGCGTCTATAGGAGTGGTCCTAAAAGCGCGCCTGAACGGTATATTTAAATCCAGCTTATATAATGGGTCATCGTTATTCTGATCATCAGATGTTGATTGACCCACCGTTATCGCAGCCTAAGCATCTACACAACTTCGAGGTTAGGCTGGACCCGTGGCGGCCTGACAGCCGACGCTTATTTACCTGGCGCCCCGCGATCCAACTGTGGGAGCGGGCTTGCTCGCGAAGGCGACCTGACAGTCAACACAGTTGGATTGGGTACATATCCGTTCCTGCGGTAACGGCCACCTAGGGTTCCGCCCTGACGGCGGCTCCCTTTTGAACAGCGCAAAAGCAAGCAAAACGCTCTTGCCCCACCACTCGGCACCTCGCCCAGGCGCGGTGTGCCCGTAATCCGCCAGTGATTTGGGGGCCGCCTGAGCGGCTCGCTTCGCATCGTGGTTACCATTGAGCGCTACAGAGTTGTATAGATACCCATGGCTATCGCAGGCAAGCTCTAATGCCGTTCAGTTAAGGCATTTTGTAGGAGCGATATACGCTTAACTGAACGGCATTAAGGCAAGCCCCACCTGTGAGAACGAGCGGGTACAGCAACGAGGCTATGCTGGCGCAGGCCTTTGACCAAGCAGCACGCTGAGACGCTCGGCAATCTGCTGCGCTGGCCAGTCACGCTCATCGCGCAATAGCCGTCCCAGGCTTTCGACAGTGCCCACCAGGTCGTCCCGCTCCAGCCCCAGCGCCGCCTCGTGCAGACGCTGAACTGCCTGCAACGCTTGGCTTCGCTCGCGCAAGGCCAGTGCCTCGATCAAGTCGTTGAAGGCCGTGCGCAGGATATGCGACTCCTCCTCTGGCTCTTCCTTGGGCATTGCCGGCAGCGGACCTTGCGGCATGTCACACCAAAGCTCGATCATCTGCTGCAACTTGGCCGGTGTAACCGGCTTGACCAGCACCCCGTCGAGCCCCGCATCAAAACAACGCTCAAGGTGCTCGTTATCGCTGAAGCCCGCGACAGCTACAAGCGGACAATGGGCACGCTGCAACACCTGCTCCAACTCACGAAAGGCGCCCGCCAGCGGCTCGATTTCACTGTTTGGCAAGTCGCAATCGATCAATACCATATCGACCCGTCGCACATTGAATAGCGTCAACCCTTGGGCGCCATCAACCGCCAGCAACACCCTACAACCCAGCGCTTGCAGGTGTGCAGGCAGTGTCTGTTGGCCGGTCACAGGCGCCTGCACCACCAACACGTGTACACCGTTACCCTCCACTTGGGCCTGCGCCGCTTCAGCCTGGGGTATATCCAGGGTCTTGGCCCACTCGACAGACAGTTTGACTTCAACCTCAGTACCCACGCCTTGGGTGCTGTTGAGGGTCAGCTCACCCGACATCAGCCTCACGAGGCGACGGCAAATCACCAGGCCAAGCCCGCTACCACCGGTACGTTTGTAAGAGTGCTTGGCCCGTGCATAGGGCCGAAACAGGCTGGCCTGCGCCTGCTGTGACAAGCCAATGCCGCTGTCGATGATGCGGATCAGCACGTGCGGCACAGGAACCTCTGGCCATTCAACCACCTTGAGCTGCACCTCCACCCCGCCTACCTCAGTGAACTTGACCGCATTGGAGATCAGGTTGCGCAGCACCTGACTCAAGCGCATGCCCTCCAGCATCAAGGGGCCGCTGGGGCGTTCACCACTCAATGTCAGCAACAGGCCTTTTTCTTCGGCGCCGGCGCGATACTCCTCCACCACCTGCTGGACTAAGGCCCAGAGGTCCACAGGCTCCAGGGTCAGGGTCAGTTCCCCGGCCTCCATCCTGGAAATGTCCAGCACGTCATCCACCAGCCGCAGCAAGGTATTGGCGCCGCTGTTGGCCAATTGAGTGAAGTGGCGCTGCTGTTCGTCCAGCGGTGTGTGCTCCAACAACTCGATAGCCGCCAGCACCGCGTTCATCGGCGAACGCACTTCATGGCTGACCACCGCCAAAAACATCGCCTTTTCCCGCTCGCTCTGCACGGCCTGGCGGCGCTGACGACGGCTTTGCCAGGCGAACGCGATCAACAGCAGCACCACCGACAGCAACAGCCACAACTCACCCTGGAAATGCTCGGCGATGTCCTTGATCGTCGGAATGTCCAGGTTCATGTCATCGAACCAGGCGTCATAGATCGCTTTGCGCTCATCGTTGCTGATGGACCCCAGCACTTTTTCCAGGATCGACAACAGGATCGCGTCGCTGTCACGCACCGCCATGCTCACGCCGGTGTGCAATTGCGGCACCACCCCGGATACTTGCAACACCCCCTGATACTGCCGGGAAAGATAGGGGATCAGTAACCATTCAGAGGCGATGGCGGCATCCGCCCGACCGTCCTTGACCATCGCCATGATGTCGACAGCGTTCTGGCCGGAGATCACCGTTATGCCGGGGACTTTCTGCTGCAAAAACGCCTGATACACCTCGCGCCCCAACATCACCAGGCGTTTGCCGGCAAGTTGTTCCAGGTCCACGAATGGCTGTTGGCCAAAGCGGCTGACGAGGATGGTGGAACTGGTGTTGTAGGGCGTCGTATAGCGCATGCCCAGGTCCTTGACCGGATCGTCGTCGCGGCGCCGGGTTGGCAAGATATCCACCTCGCCGCTGATCAGCATGTCCTTGCGGGCGCTACGATTGCCGGTGACCACCGACTGAAAATGCAGGCCCGTACGCGCCGCAATCAAACCCAGGTACTTGGCCGATAGCCCACGCAACTGGCCGTCGCTGATGTACTCGAAGGGCAGCAGGTTGTCGAACACACCGACACGCAGCACGGGGTTGGCGGCGATCCAGTCACGCTCTTGCTGGGTCAAGGTCATCGACGGCGGGTCGGCCTGCGCATCGGCCAGGCCCGCGCTTGCCAGCAGCAACCACCCCAGCAGCAGGCGCAACCGTACAACCTTCATTGTTGCGTCATCGGCGGCGGCGCGACCATGGCCAGCATGTCCAGCGGGGTCTCCTCGCTCACGGCACGCCAGTGCTGAACCAACGCCTGAAGCGTGTGCACGTAAACCGGGTTGCCCCAGCCCTCCTCTGCCCGCAACAGGTTCTCCATGTGCGCGGCCGCCTGGGCCAGGGCCGGCCATTCGATGATCAGTGCCGCGCCGTGTAACCGATGGGCAACATGGATGGCCGAAGGGCGATCACAGAGCGCCATCGCCCTGAGCAGGCTCCCCAGGTCGGCCGCCATCTCACGGTTGATAGCGGCCTGATCAAGTGTCGGGGCCATCAAGCTGGCACGCGGTGCCGCCAACGTGACGCCGCACCACTGCTCGATCACGTCACTCAACTGCCCCAGACGTATGGGCTTGCTCAACGCCCCATCCATGCCCGCCGCCAGGCAGCGTTGAAGGTGCTGCTCGCCGGTCAAGGCGGAAATGGCAATGATCGGGCAGCGCGCTCGCCCCCATTGCTGTTCGAGCGCCCGCAGTTCGCAGACCAGGCTGTAGCCGTCCTGATCCGGCAGGTCGCAGTCCATCAATACCAACGCGTAAGCGCGCTCAGCGAACCGCACGCGGGCCTGGGCCGCATCGGCGGCAATCACTGGCACACAACCAAACCCGCTGATTTGCGCCCGCAGCACTTCCTGGTTGGCCAGGGTGTCTTCCACCACCAGCAGCTGCAAACCATCGGTGACATGCAAAGGCATTGGGGCTGGGGCTCGCGTCGGTTCAGCGGCCTCAGGGGCAAGGGTTGCGGGCAAGTACAGGTTGATACACGTCCCCACTCCCGGCTCGCTGCGCAGGGTCAGCGAGCCTTGCATCAAATCGACCAATTGCCGACATATCATCAGCCCCAGGCCGCTGCCTCCCGCACGCTTGTAGGACTGACTCGCCTGGGCATAAGGCCGGAACAAAGAGGCCTGCACCGCTTCGCCCATACCGATGCCGGTGTCGCGGACTTCAACCTGCAACTGATGCTTACCGTCCAGCAAGTCTTCCAGGCGCAGGGTGATGTCAACAGCGCCGGTATCGGTGAACTTGATGGCGTTAGACAACAGGTTATGAAACACCTGCGTCAGCCGCGAACGGTCAAGCCACAACGACGGCAGGGGTGTCTGCACACTCACATTCAGACTCAAGTGTTTTTCCCCCGCACGCAGGCGATGCAAGCCCACTACGCCATGCACCAGCGCGATGACATCCGTCGCCTCAAGTGTCAGACGTAACGCCTTGGCCCCTGAATCCGGCCGGTGCAGCACATCATCGAGCAAGCGCACCAGCATATTGGCGCCGCTGTTGGCCAAGTGCGCGAAGTGGCGCTGCTGGTCATTGAGTCGGGTGTGCCACAGCAGCTCCATGGCCGCCAGCACGGCGTTCATTGGCGAGCGTATTTCGTGACCCATCACCGCCAGGAACATGGTTTTTTCCTGCTCGTTCCGCTCGGCCTGCCGCTGCTGGCGGTAACCGCGATAGACCAGCACACACAAGCCAATCAACGCCAACATGCCCAGGATCAAAAGATGCAAGTAATGGCTGGCGATGTCCCACAGGGTCGGCGCATCTACCTCCAGGTCCCGGTACCAATGCTCGTACATCGCATTCTGTTGTGAGGGGCTGATCGAGCCTAGGGCTTTGCCAATGATCGAGGCCAGCATGGCGTTATCGGTGCGCACCGCCATGTTCACATCCAACATGCTGCTGCCCACCACGCCAGAAATTTCCAGCACGCCCTGAAACTGTCGATACAAATAGGGCATCAAGAAGGCTTCGGAGGCCACGACTGCATCGGCACCACCGTCCCGGAGGGTGTTCAGCATGGCCAAGGCCTGGGGGCTTTTGATCAGAGTGGCTCGGGGTGCCCTTTTTCTGAGCAACTGCTCGTAATACTCCACATCGGGGATCACGACCGTTTTATCTTGTAGCTGGTCAAGGTCAAAAATATCGGCGTCGTCGACACGGGTCACGATGATCGGCACGGTAGTGTCGTAGACCAGCGCGGTAAGATCCTCGATAGGCGGCTCGTCACGAAAGCGAAAGTGCGAAGACAGCAGGTCTACCTGGCCATCCAACAGCATGCGCTCACGTGCAGCCCGGGTCTTGACCGGCACATAGGTGAATTCAAGCCCCGTGGCATCGCGCACATATTGCAGGTACTGCACCGGCCGCCCTTGCAGCACGCCATTACTCATGTACTCGAAGGGGACCAGGTTTTCCATCACCCCCACTCGAAGGACCGGATGCTGCGCTATCCACAGCCGCTCCTGCTCCGTCAGCTCAACCGGCGCCGCACAGGCAAGCGCGGCATCCAGCATCAGCAACATGAATAAGAGGGCACCCGGTCGCCATCGCCTCATGGTGAGCCGATGATTTTATTGAGCTTGAACAGTTCATTGTTCGAGGTGACCCCCAATTTGCGAAACGCTGAGGTTTTCTGGGTGCTGATGGTCTTGATGCTGCGATTGAATTTTTCTGCGATTTCACTCACGGTCATGCCCGCCAGATAGCAGCGGATCACCTCCTGCTCACGGCTGGTCAGCTCGGCCTGGACCAGGGCATCCGAGGCTTCGCTGGGGTCTTTGCGCGTCTCGCTGGTGACGGTTTCCGCCAGGCGATACGTCATGTCGGTGCTCAGGTACACCGCGCCGGAGACCACCTTGCGAATGGCCTTGACCACTTGCGTCATGTCCTCGCCCTTGCCAACAAAGCCACGGGCACCGACCCGCATGGCCAGGGCCACGGTAGCCGGGTCATGATGGGCGGACAACACCAGGATCTGGCAACTGGGAAACTTGACCCGCAAGGCGCGGATCAGCGATACGCCATCCATCTCGTCGGGGCTCAGGGAGAAATCCAGCAGCAGCAGGTCAGCCGGAGCGCTGACCAGGCCGGCGAGCAAGTCGCGGCTTTTTTCATAAATGCCAACCACGTCAAAGTTGGCCTCGGCCGCCAAGGTGTTGGCGAGCCCATGCCGAACAACAGCGTGGTCGTCCAATAGAGCAATGCGTACAGGTTTCATCGTATTCGAACCCACTTGGCCCCGCTTAGGTGGCGCGGTCAAACAACAGGGACAGCTATTACGGCACTTCAAGGAGTATATGCAACAACCGCCAAAGGGCACGCCCGCCTACCGCTGTTTTTGCGCGCGTCGGCGTGGCCTGCGTTTAGCGTTAAACACTCTCGATGATGTGCTTGATCCGAAACAGCTCGTTGTTGGACATCACGCCCAACTTGCGAAAAGCCGAGGCCTTTTGCGAACTGATGGTCTTGATACTGCGGCTGAATTTTTCAGCAATTTCGGTGATGGTCATGCCCGACAGGTAACAGCGGATCACCTCTTGCTCCCGCGCAGACAAGCTGACAAAACGCATCGCGTCATCGCGTGATTGCTCCTCACCGTCATAGTTGACCGCCGTGGCTTCGGCCACCCGATAGGCCATGTCAGCACTCAGGTAGACAGCGCCCGAGGCCACCAGCCGCACTGCGCTGATCAATTGGCTCATGTCTTCACCCTTGCCGATAAACCCACGGGCACCGACGCGCAGGGCAAGAATCACCGTGGCCGCGTCATGGTGAGTGGAAAACACCAGGATTCGGCAGCCCGGGTACTTTACCCGCAGAGCACGGATCAGCAGGATGCCATCCAGCTCATGAGGGCCGAGCACAAAATCGAGCAACAACACCTCGGCCGGGTGTGTCAGCAGGCCGGCCATCAACTCACGACTGCGAGCGTAGACCCCCACCACTTCAAAATCAGGTTCCTGTACCAACCGATTGACCAAACCATGCCGCACGATTGCATGATCATCCAGCAAAGCAATTTGTAGGCGTTTCATAAATGACGGAACACTCTGTATAGCGTGCAAAAAAATGGACAACAGCGCTGCCTCACTCTGAATAAGTTAAGGTCCTCTCAGACTCATCCATTTCATCAATTACATCCGTGCAACTGAACATCACACGCCACACGCTCACTCCCTATAACTTAACGCGCACAGGCTCACCATCGCAGTTAAAAAATGCGCCAATTCTTCACAATAACAACGGTATAAAACTTAATAGATCTGCGAAAAACTTAATATAAGAAAACTCCTAAAAACCAAGAGCTGACCTACACACATCAAGTTCCAATACTTACCTGCCCGCCAAACTTTACAGCCTCAGCCGTTCTTTTCCCGCTCAATCACAAAGTTCAAGAAGGCGTCTATTTCCATCGGGCGCGCCAGCGCATAGCCCTGCCCTACCCGGCAACCCAGGCGGTGCAGCAGGGGGATCGTGGACTCGTCCTCGATCCCCTCCGCCACCAGGCTCAGGTTAAGCAGACCTGCCCAGTTCACAATGCCTGCGATCACCTTGCGTGACGAGGCGTGCTGCTCGACACCGCGCACAAACGAGCCGTCGATTTTCATTTCATCAAACGACAGGTTCGCCAACAGCTTGAAAGTGGCTGCGCCGCTGCCGAAGTCATCCAGCGAAACCTGAAAACCCTTGGCGCGAATAGTCGTCAATGACGCCGAAAGATGCAGCTCATCCGGCTCCTGCACATCTTCGGTCAGTTCGACTTTCAGCAAGCGGCTCGGCAGATCTGCCTGGCGCATGCGCAAGGCCAGGCGCTCGGCAAAATTGGGGGTGCACAGGGTCTTGGCCGACGCATTCACCGCGATAGGGATCGTAATGTTTTCGCGCTTTAACGCTAGCATCACGCGCAGAGTCCACATCTCCACCAGGCTGAACAGCAACAGGTCCAGGCCGAGACGGTTGACCAGCGGCATCAACACCGCAGGCGGAATTTCACCAAAGCGCGGGTGCTTCCAGCGCACCAACGCCTCAGCGCCGACGATGCGCCGGCTCAGCAACTCGAACTGTGGCTGAAAGACAAAGCGCAATCCCTCGCCGGTGGTCAGGGCGTTGATGACTTCATCCTCAGCCAGCGACTCAAACGTCATGGCCTGCAGCTTGGGGTCCGGTTGAGCGAGGGTCAGCAGCACCGTGCGCAAGGCATCGCCCAGCTCCAGCGGGCCACCGTCACGCAAGATCTGCACGCTGATTCCCGCCGACTGCGCCAGGCGCGAATGGGATTCCAGTGCGCTGATGGCTACGCCGCCCATGTGCTTGACCCACAACTGCTTAGCGGGCGCTTCGCACGCCGGTGTAACTGTTGCTTCGATCAAATTTTCCTGCACATTCAGGGTGGTTTCGCCGGTCCAGAAAATACTCGGAAACTGCATTAACGTACCCGCGTCATGCAGTGCTTTGAGCACACTTGGCAACATCAAGCCATCGCCACACTCGGAGCGGATTTCGCACACGATGATGTCCACGCGGTGCGCGCTTAACCACGCCTGCAGCGCCTCCAGCGAGGCGACCGTGGCCAGCGGCGTGACCCCCATGCCACCCAACGCAGAGGCGAGGCGCAAGACACACGCAGGGTCGGTTGCCAACGTGATCACGCGCAGGGCGCTGAACTCGTTAGGCACGGCGGCATTTAAGATCATGACAAAGAATTTCCCGAGATTGTTTCAGCGAAAAAGCTTATCAGTGCCTAAAAAGAAGCAAATAGGAATGGGACTAAAAGCATAAAACTGAGGCGGTGGCGGGTCCCGCGAAAAGCGTGCAATAGCTCACATCAGGATTAATTGGATTCCAGCAACGGTCTGCCCGAGCGCTGTTTTATTTGCACATCCACCCGATCCATGACGCGCGCCAGAATCGATCGGTCCGGAACACCGGAGGCAATAAAGCCGCAGCGTTGCGCCGTGACTGGATTATCGGGAAACGCTTGCAGGGTCACGCCCTGATAAATCAATGAGTGTCTGACACACGCGTACTCCTCAAGCATTTGCTTAAACTGTGCGCCCGCCGCGTGCACGGTTTCTTCATTGATCACCAACAGATCAAATACATCCCTTGCGTTATCCAATAACGTAATCAACACCTTGAGGGAATCGACAGGCACAACGCGGTGGTATCCCAAATGGCCAAGGTCTTTTTCAATACTCATTCGCCGGGTGGCATCGCTATCTACCAACGCGATCCGCAAACGTGGATTGGACATAAAAGCCCTCCTGATTGACATCAAATATTGCTGCGCGAGTTCAACTGGGTCGCCAGCCAGGCCAACGCGCGCGCAGCGTTCATGGGACGAGCACAGAGATAGCCCTGGGCCTCGTTGCATCCCAGCTTCAGTAATCCCTGGCGCTGGCTTTCGTTCTCGACGCCCTCCACCACCACTCGCATGCCCAGTGCCTCGCCCAGTGCCAATGTGCTACTGACCACGGCACGGTTGCGCGCACTGCTTTGAAGATCGCGGGTAAATGCGGCGTCCAGTTTGATTTCGGTAAACGGCAACTGGCACAGGCGCTCCAGCGAGGAATAGCCGGTGCCGAAGTCATCAATCGACAGGCCGGCACCCATCATGCGCAGTCGTATCAGGGTGTCGAGCACGGCGGGAGAAACTTCCAGCAGGCCGCATTCAGTGATTTCAAACGTCAGACGACACGCAGCAATGGCGTGGGATTGGAGTGAATCGCAAAGACGCGGCAATAATGAGCCACGACCGAGCTGGTCGGACTCCAGATTGAATGCCAGCGATAAGACCTGCTGCTCTGCCGACTGCTGCAAGAACTCGAGGCCTTGTTGCAACAGCGCGAAGAACAGTTCATCCAATGCGCCAACTTGAGCGAGCAGCGGCAAAAAATCTGCCGGATACAACAGGCCGTACTGTGGATGTTGCCAACGCGCCAGCACTTCAAAACCGCGCACGTGCCCCGTGCTCAAATTGAACTTGGGCTGGAAGAACGCCTTGAACTCATGCCTTGAAAAACCCCCAGCCACGCAGGCCTTGCTCAAGAACCCAGACCGGCTGCTTCGGCGCGCCTGCTTTGTCGGCGCGCCAATCCTCTCCAAGTAGCGGCTGAGCATAGGCGCAATGGCGCTTGCTGGCACCGGGAAGTCCACATAACCCAATACACTGATGCCCAACAGGCCTGCCATGCGATCAATTGCATCGTGCAGGTCCGTGCCATGGGCGCTGAACATAATGAGCGCTTTAGCCAAGTGGCCACGGCCGAGCACTTCGATGGCCCTCAAGCCGTGTGCGCCCTCGTCCTTCAAGTTGCACAAGGCGATATCGACAGGCCCGGTACGCTCGAGCAACTCAACGGCCGCCACGACATCGGCAACGGAGGCCACCTCTTCACACCCGACCTCCCGGAACACCTGGGTGGCAACAAGCCGCTTGAACGGGTGTTCTTCGATGACCAGAACACGAATAGGTAGGAAGGACATGGCAGAGCACACATAAGTGGGGATGTGCGAATTATCGGCAGACCTTCAGCCGGCGTATTTAGGAACGCTCCTAGAAAGGGCCAGAAATATGTAAGGTAGAACATCTGCCCCAGCAGCCATTACCTTGCCAGTATTTACGCCAACTGATTCTGAGCTAGCCTTAACGCGCTGAGTCCTTTATGCGGTGAACTCATGGATACGCTAACGAAAGCCGAAATCGAAACGGCCCTGTCCGCTCGCCTTCCCAAGTGCGCGGTCAAGTGCGCACTCAACGCGGACGGCAGCCTTTCAGTCACTGTAACGGCGCACGGTATGGACCAATTCACCATCGCCAACATCAACCGCGCCCACTACCACGGTGTTTCGGGGATCAACCGGCTTGTGCGGGAAATACGTGAAGAAATGGTCATCGCCAGACAGTCTTTCTGGCTGTCATCGGTGGGGTAACAGATATGCCAGACGCTACTGACGCAACGCTGCAACCGGTCAACATTCAATACCTGCATGACACGCTGTTCGGTGTGAACACGCTCGCCAGCGAATGCATGGGGCAACTTGTGCGCACTGCGCCCGGCGTGCAGTTGCGGCTTGCACCGCCATGGCCAAAGCTATTGCCGAAGGCCCACTGGATTAGCTTTGAATGGAATGGTCAGGCCTATCGTGGCGTGGTGCAGGAGGCTGAATCCTTGACCAACGGCGACTTGCTGATGGACATCGAACCGCAGCCGTAAACGCGCATACTTGGCAGCATTAGGCGCGTTCACCGACCATCGCCCGTTGGTGAAAATGCGGCAGCCATTTCAATGCATGAAGAGACGCGGCCAACTGCACCTGCTCACGAGAACCCATAAAGCGTTCCTTGCGACTGAACACACTCAGTGCCCCGCCGTTTCGATAGGCCCAGGCAAAACAGACAGTGCCTGGGGGAATGCCATCAATTCCATCCGGCCCCAGCAGGCCAGTGGTGGCGACCGCCACATCAGCGGGGCTGTCGCGCAGCGCGCCTTGGGCCATTTCCTGGGCGACCTCACAGCTGGTGAGATTGAAGGTATCGATGGTATAGCGACGCACGTTCAACAGCCGCTGTTTCGCTTCTGGCGAATACACCACGTACCCGCTTTCGATCCACGAACCGCTGCCGTCGACCTGCGAAAGCAAGGTGATGATCTTGCCTGCGGTACACGACTCCGCCGTCGTGATGACCAACTGATGGTGCTTGAGGTATTCAACGATAGAAGCAGCGACCGACATGCTGAGTGCTCCTTTGCAAGAGGGATTTGCTCATTGATTTTTGTCAAAAAAAACGATTTGTAAAAAAGAATTTCGAAATTCTGCTGGGGTCTACAGAGGAACATCCCCCAGGAGACAGCACCATGAAGTTCGCGAAATTCTGCCAAAAACTCTCCAACCAGGCGGGCAGCTCAAAAACCTTTCTGACAGCCGTCAGCTTGATTGCTGTTTGGGCGCTCACCGGGCCTTACTTTCATTACAACGACACCTGGCAGTTAATCATCAACACCTCCACTACCATCATCACCTTCCTGATGGTGTTCCTGATCCAGAATACCCAGAACCGCGACAACGATATTCTTCATCTGAAACTGGACGAGCTGATTCGTGCCACCAAAGAAGCTCACAATGCGGCGTTGAGCCTGGATAAGCTTGGGTCGCGTGAGTTGCAAAAATTGCGCGAGCAATACAGCAAGCTGGGGCAACCCAATGCGGCCGATGAAATCAGGCAGGAGACAGATTCTCCAAGCGGCCCAATCTGAGCCCCACGCCGGTCAGCGTACCTTGCACCGTCTATCAGGCTGCAAGGTACTCGGCCAATGTCTCGGCACAGGCCTGCACCGCCCCATCCAGAATCAATTCATAACCATGGGTATTTTCCGTTGGAATGGCCAGGCAGCCGGCGCGGGCACAGGTCCCGTTACTCATGACCGCACTGGCATCCGAAGCGAAATCCACCAACAGCGCATATTGGGGGCTGTAGCCGCAGCGCTCTGCGGCAGCCGCCAGGTCGTTGACCACCGCCCGGGTGTAATAGCCTTTCTGGTCCCCCGTATTGATGATCGGGTCGACGGCCAGGCGCGTGCCGTATTCCTGCATGACCGGCCCCACCTCCACCGCGATGGTGGTGTCGCCGGGTAGCGTCGACGCGGCATACATTGCCCCGGCATTGCACTCCTCTTCGAGCGTGGTGAATACCAGATAGACATCCCTGGCCAACGCCTCCCGGCGCGAAGCCAGCAGCTGGGCTGTATGCAGAACGGCAGCAATCGGGGCGCGGTCATCCAGAAAATGCGCGGCAATGGCATCGCCCACTTGGAAGGGCTCACGCCAATGACGGCTCAGCACCACACGGCTTCCTGGCCGAATGCCGTGCTCGCCTAATGCCTGGGCAGTGCATCGTGTGATCACATGAACGTCGTTCCAGTGCACATCGCCCGAGAGCACATCAGCCCCTTGTGCCGTATTACTGGTGGCGTGCATCGAGCCAAAAGACAGCACGCCAGGAAGGATGCGTGCGTCCCCCAGGATATCCACCGGGCACACACCAAAGTTGACCGGGTTGGCCCCACCCAACGCCGTCACCCGCAACGTGCCATCCGCCTCGACGCGTTTAACCACCATGGCGATTTCATCCATATGCGCCATGACTTTAACCGCACCGGCAGGCTCGGCATCGCTGGGTTTGCCCTTGATCAAACCCACCACATTACCTGCCGGATCGACCCAGGCCTCATCGCACAACGGCGTCAGGCTTTCCAGGCATATGGCGCGCACCTCGTCCTCCTGACCGCCCGGCCCGCGTGCCTGGAGCAATTGGGTAAGCAGCGTCGACGCTGGATTTTCAGTCTTGTGCATGGGATGAACACCTCACTGGCAGGTAAGCAATTGCGCTGTCAGCGCCTCTATAAAAAACGACCTGATGAATGAGTGAGTGTTCAACTCAAAGCATTTTGAACGCCCCGTACGCGCGTCTTTCCAACGAGAACAGGATCAAACCTGGCTTTGATCATCGCGCATGAACACACCGGCAACAGGAGGCAGCCGACCATGACTGACAACCCCATCCATCAAGTGACCCAATCCCTGGCCGCAGCAGTGACGCTGGCCCTGCTCAGCGCCTGCGCTGGCAACAACTCACCTTCGAATGTCGAGGCACCTGGGAAGCCGACAACACCTTCGACCCGAACGCTGGAAGCCGGCGCCGCCCTGCTGCAATCACGCCCACCGATTGATGCCCTGAACGCCTACCTGGACGGTTTTCACTTCTACAACGGCCATCCCGATGTGCAAATGGAAGCCCATCACTACTGCGCAATCCTCAACGAGGAGGTCATCCAGTGTGTGATCTACGACGGCAACCGCAAGGATGCGAAGTTGATGGGCGTGGAGTACATCATCAGCGAGGCGCAGTTCAACGCACTGCCCGCGCCTGAAAAGGCGTTGTGGCATAGCCATGTGCATGAAGTGAAGTCAGGGCAACTGGTCGCGCCGGGCATTCCTGAGGCGGCGGAACATGCGCTGATGGAGAAGCTGGTGCACACCTACGGCAAGACCTGGCACACCTGGCATACCGATCTGGATAAACGCCTGCCGTTAGGCGTGCCTCAGTTGATGATGGGGTTTACCGCAGACGGCCAGGCTGACCCGCGTATGGTCGCCGAACGAGATAAACGACTGGGCATCGACAGTGCCGACAAGAAAAAGACGCGTGCCGATATCCCCGCGCCGCCCATCGCGCCCGGCGCGGACGCGTGGCGCCAGGGCACGGTTATCCAGATCGCCGACCCGACCCTGAAGGCCCATCAACATTGACACCGCCATTCAGTCATTTGGATTGAACGATCATTTGCGGGCCCTTCTCTACCCCAAGACCAGCCAAAGGAGGATGTCATGATGATTGATACCGCAACCGGAATGAGGCCTGGCGAGCGATACGCCGTGGAAAACCTGGAGCGCACACCGAACTTCAGCGGGTTTTTCCTGGACGGAAAGTACTACCTGGGCCCTGAACTGATGACAGCAGTCGGATGGCTTGAGGGCCAGACGTTTATCTATGATGAGCTCGACGCCACAGGCGAACCGGTATTTCCCGACCGCGTCGCTGGCACCCTCGAGAACCTGACCCTGGTACTTACTGACGGTACCCGCCTGCAACTGCACCCCGTGCCCGTCCACGTGCCCGAGGATTCGCCTGGCGTCATGCGGGCCAAGGGGAAACTGCACGGCAAAACCGTGGTGATCACCGGCGCCTCCAGTGGCATTGGTCGCGCGGCTGCTCACGCCTTTGCCGAGCAAAGTACCCGCTTGGTATTGGCGGCCCGAGATGAAAAAGCCTTGGAAGAGGTGGTCGAGGAATGCGCTGCGCGTGGCGCCGAGGCCATCGCCGTTAAAACCGATGTAACCCAGGGCGACCAGATGCGCGCCCTTGCCGAACAGGCGGCGGCCTTCGGCAATGGCCGCATCGATATCTGGATCAACAACGCCGGAGTAGGCGCCGTCGGCAGTTTCGAGGACACGCCCCTGGAAGCCCACGAACAGGTGCTGCAAACCGACCTGCTCGGGTACCTGCGCGGCGCCCACGTGGTGTGGCCCTATTTCAAAGCCCAGCACCGCGGCATTCTGATCAACACCTTGTCGCTGGGCAGTTGGGTAGCCCAGCCCTATGCCGTCGCCTACTCAGCCAGTAAATACGGCCTGCGCGGCCTGACTGAAGCACTGCGTGGGGAGCTGACTGATTACCCCGATATTCATGTGTGCGACATCTATCCCGCCGTAATGGACACACCAGGCTTTCGCGATGGCGGCAATTTTACCGGCCACACCTTGACGCCACCGCCACCGGTCTATGACCCGCATAAAGTCGCGCAAGCGATGGTGGCCTGTGCGCTGCAACCGAGGGACAGCACCACGGTAGGCAGCGCTGCCACCGTGGCCCGTGTCGCGCATTTTTTGCTGCCTGGCTTTGCCCGGTTATCCGGCTGGCTCACCCGCCTCGGGCTGGAGCGCAGCCCGCGCGCCGTGACCTCTACGGGCAACCTCTACACCCCGGCAAGCGGCGAACGTCGTGTGGAAGGCGGCTGGCGGCAAACCCGCCGTACGCCCTATGGGATGGTTGCAATAGGCGCAGCGCTGCTAGTGGGCGGCGTTGTCGTTGCGCGCAAATATTCGGCTCGTCACAAATGAAAACGGGGCAAATCCCGGATACCAGCCAGTCAAGCACAACTCCTCTGTGGGAGCGGGCTTGCTCGCGAAGGCGTCGGTCCATTAAACATTGATGTGACTGATCCACCGCTTTCGCGAGCAAGCCCGCTCCCACATTTGATCTTCGTTGTCCCCCCTTTATGAGGTAACCCAGCATGTCTTACGACTACCAAGGTATTGCCAGTGTCATCACTGCCTCGCGCCATCTTGGAACACCCTCAGATGAACGCCTTAACGAATCAAAAAACATCCAAATGACCAGTAGCGGTAAACCGACCATCGCGCGCTTGGACTTTGACACGCCAATGGATTGGCCCGGCAATCCCAACTTTATCACCGTCAATTTGCCCGACGGCTCCTCTGTCAGCGGGGTCATCGCCGAGCTGCAACGCCCGGCCGATGGGCCTGGATGGGTCACCTTTACGGTAGACGATTAGGTCTCGTCCACGCCCTGCGCCCAATCATCGAATTGTCGGACAACTTATTTGAATTTTTTTTGACGTCAAATATCTGTAGTTCATGAGTATCAAGGAGGCCTCATGAAACACAACGACCTTTTCACTATCGAGTACCAGCTGCACGGCGAGCCCAAGTCCTTCATCGTGCGCGCACCGCGCATGGACAATGCCGAGGCTTGGCATTGGGCCAGTTGTGACGCTGGTGTGGCGGTCATCCCCAAATTTGGGCAACACACGTTCAAGCGTGTGTCCAAACCGATGGCGGAGAAATACGGCATTACCCAGGTGCGCTGGAGTGGCGCGGCACAGATTCAATGGGCGGAGGGCCTCAGAGGATGAACAGTCAGACTCTTGGTTACACAACTACAAACAGGCGGGACGACGAGGTCACGCGAAACGCCGAGATGTTCTTCGAAGCGGATCGATTGGACGCGTTGGCGTACGAGATCATTGAGTCCTACAGCGGCGATGCGCAGACGTGGGCGCGGTTTACCGAGGCGAAGAAACGTGCGGATGCGCAGCGCACAGTGGCCTATCGGGAGTGGATGCGAATTCATCGTTCCAAGCGCAAATAACGTCAGCCTGTGGGAGCTGGCTTGCCTGCGATAGCGGCCTGACAACCAATCAGGATGTCAGGCCGAGTGTATATCCCCTCGCGTTTACGCCCCTGACTCAGGGTCTGTCGAAGGCCCTCCGGGAGCAACACCGCCTTGCTCCTTTGCCTGTTGTCCGCCTGCCGGTGCCTGCGATTTATCGTTTCGCTTAGCCGCCGGCGGGCGCACCTTGCGCTCAGAAGGATTCGGTTCGTGGTGCTTCGAGGCTTCGCTCATACTGCCCTCCTCAATCACTGATCAAAGTATCGGCTTGCCACCCGTCACGCCGTAGCGTTCGCCGGAGATGTAGCTGCCTTCATCCGACGCCAGCAGCACATAGATCGGCGCCACTTCCACTGGCTGGCCTGGGCGTCCCAATGGGGTGTTGCCGCCAAAGTTTTTCACCATGTCCGGCGTCATCGTCGAGACAATCAACGGCGTCCAGATAGGCCCGGGTGCCACGCTGTTGACGCGAATCCCCCGCTCGCCGAGCATCTGCGCCAGGCCGGCGGTGAAGTTGGCAATCGCGCCCTTGGTGGCCGCATAGGGCAACAGGCTGGGGTTGGGCATATCGGAGTTGACCGAGCTGGTGTTGGTGATCGAACTGCCCTCGGCCATATGCGGCAGCGCGGCCTTGCAGATGCGGAACATCGCGGTGATGTTGACGTTGAAGGTTTTCACCCAGTCCTCGTCGGGGATGTCTTCCAGCGATTGATAGGTCATCTGGAACGCTGCGTTGTTGACCAGCACATCGATGCGGCCGAATTTCTCCACGGTGTCGTTGACGATGGCCGTGCACTGCGCCGCATCGCCCAGGTCGCCGGGCAGTAACAGGCATTGACGACCCGCCGCCTCGACCCAGCGTGCGGTCTCCTTGGCGTCTTCATGTTCATCCAGATACGACACCGCCACGTCCGCGCCTTCACGTGCGAAGGCAATGGCCACGGCCCGTCCGATGCCGCTGTCGGCCCCGGTGACCAAGGCGATTTTATTGGCGAGCCGGCCCGAGCCTTGGTACGACTGCTCACCGCAATCGGGCATCGGGTCCATCTTGCGCTGCTCACCGGGTACGGGCTGTTGCTGGGCGTTGAAGGGTGGTTTTGGGTAGCTGTTCATCAGAACGTCTCCTGGGTGGGTTTCTCTTTGCGAGGGTTCGCCAGGAAGCGAAGTTCAGACGGATTTTCAGAAAATCGGATAACCGTGCAACCACGATGGCCACTCGTCAGTTTGATTAAACCTTCCGCAGGCTGCGCGCCTCAACCGGGTGTAAGTGGTCGGTCGAATGACCGGGTGGCCTAAACGCATTTTTTGTTGGCGGCAGGTTTTCAGCTATATTTCACTGTCGGTTCAGCCCTCGCCCTCGTTGCTCAAGTTCTTCCCTCTACACCCGTCTTCCTGTGCGCCGTTATCCAAGGTTGGTATTTATGAAGTCTGCCCCCCCGCGGTCCCCCAACGTTCCGCAACGCAAAGATTTGACCCCCAGCAACTTGAATTTCCCGGTGGTGGGTATTGGCGCGTCGGCGGGCGGGCTGCAAGCCGTGAAAGCGTTCTTCGAGCACATGCCCAGAGACTGCGGCATGGCCTTTGTGGTGATCCTGCATCTTTCGCCCGACCATCAAAGTGTGGCGGGCAAGATCATTCAGGAAACGACCCGCATGCCGGTGTCGCAGGTCAATGACGCCACGCCCATCGAAAAGAATCACGTGTACGTCATCTCGCCAGCACAGCTCTTGAAGATGAATGATGGCTACCTCGCGGTCTCACCTTCCGTGCGCGAAGGTGGACCGCACATTGCCATCGACCTGTTTTTTCGCGACCTGGCAGACACCCATAAAGAACGCGCGTTTTGTCTGATCCTGTCTGGTACCGGCTCAGATGGCGCGGTAGGGCTGTCACGCATCAAAGAGCAAGGCGGCATCACCCTGGTACAAGCACCGGAAGACGCCGAGTACGATGGCATGCCGCTGGCGGCCATCGAAACCCAGATGGTCGACCTGGTGCTGCCTGTGGTGGAAATGCCGCAGAAGCTGCTGGAACTGTGGCGCAATGCCCAGTCGATTGTGCTGCCCACCGCCAACGACCCTGAGATCAAGACCACCCCACCCAGTACCGAACGCGATGCCGCCGTGGCCGAGCAGCTGTTGCTGGATATTCTGATCCAGTTGCGCGCCAGTACCGGGCATGACTTCAAGCATTACAAACGCGCCACGGTGTTGCGTCGTATCGAGCGGCGCTTGCAGGTCACGGCCCAACCCGACCTCGCCACCTATTACAACTTCCTCCAGGCCAACCCGGACGAAACCAAGGCGTTGCTGGGCGACATGCTGATTGGCGTGACCAACTTCTTTCGCGACCGCGAGGCCTTCGAAGCGCTTGAGCGAGACGTAATCCCCAATCTGGTGAAGTCACTGGAAGACAGCGTGCCGCACCGTGAGGAAGTGCGTATCTGGTCGGCAGGATGCTCCACCGGCGAAGAGGCCTACAGCCTGGCGATGCTGGTGGCCGAGCAACTGGCGCTGGACGCCAGCGGTGCAAAGATGCAGGTGTTTGCCACTGATATTGATGAGCGGGCCATTACCCATGGCCGCAACGGCGTGTACCCCGAAGCGATCATCACCGACGTACCGCCTCAACGGTTGCGCCAGTACTTTGCCAAGGAGAAGAACCAGCACTACCGGGTGCGCAAGGAAATTCGCGAAAAGGTACTGTTCGCCAAGCACAGCCTGTTGGCCGACCCACCGTTTTCGCAGATCGACCTGATCGTGTGCCGCAACCTGTTGATCTACCTGGACCGCGAAGTGCAACGCGACATCCTGCAAATGTTCCACTTCGCGTTACGCCCCGGAGGTTACCTGTTTCTCGGCTCCTCGGAGTCGGCCGACGGCTGCCTGGACCTGTTTGTACCGGTGGACAAGCGCAACCGCATTTTCAGGGTGCGTGCCGGCTCGTCCGCCGTGCGTCGCGCCCCGACCATGCCGCGAGGCGGCTACCTGCGCCCGAGCGCCACGACGCTGGCGATTGAAACCAAGGCGCCCAGCAAGGTCTCGTTCGCGGACATCCATCTGCGCGCTCTGGAAAAAGCCGCGCCGCCCAGCGTTATCGTGAATATGCAGGCCGATATCCTGCACATGAGCGAAGGCGCAGGTCGATTCCTGCGCTACGTGGCCGGCGAGGTGACGCACAACCTGCTGACGTTGGTGCATCCCGATTTACGCCTCGATATCCGCACCACCTTGTTTCAGGTCCAGCAATCGAATAGCCCGGTGTCTTCGCGCAAGATCCGCATCCAACGCGAGCAAGGCCCCTTCCTGGTGGACATCAGCGCCCGCCCCTACCGCGATGAAGCGACCGAAAACGACTACGTGCTGGTGATCTTCCAGGAAACCGCCGTCGACCCACAGCTGCCCGACATCGACACCGTCAGCCAGGCCGAAAACGCGATCATGAGCAACCTGGAGCGCGAGCTGCAACGCACCAAGTTGCACCTGCAGGACACCATCGAACAGGCGGAAGTCTCCAGCGAGGAACTCAAGGCCTCCAACGAAGAAATGCAGGCCGTCAACGAAGAACTGCGCTCGGCCACCGAGGAGTTGGAAACCAGCAAGGAAGAGTTGCAGTCGATCAACGAAGAATTGCTGACCGTCAATTTCGAGCTCAAGACCAAGGTGGAAGAGACGGACAAGGTCAACGACTACCTGACCAACCTGATCGCGTCCACCGACATCGCCACGGTCTTTGTCGACCGCAACATGCGCATCCGTTGGTTCACGCCACGGGCCACGGATATTTTCAGTATGTTGCCGGTGGACACCGGACGCTCATTGCTGGACATCACCCACCGCCTCAATTACCCGCAAATGACCGAAGACGCCGCCACCGTGTTTGAGTCCCTGAGCTTGATCGAGCGGGAAATCAGCAGCAACGACGACCGCTGGTACATTGCGCGGTTGCTGCCTTACCGCTCCAGTGAAGACCACATTGATGGCACCGTGCTGACCTTCATTGATATCACCAAGCGGCGTCAGGCCGAAGAGGAACTGCGCCTGGGCGAGGAGCGCATGCGTCTGGTTGCCGAGAGCACCCACGACTTTGCCATCATCATCCTCGATGACCACGGCGCCATCACCGACTGGAACACCGGTGCCGAACTGATCTTCGGCTACACCAAGGACGAGGTGCTGGGCGCTTACTACGACCTGATTTTCTCCCCGGAAGACCGCTCCGCTGGCGTGCCGGAGAGCGAACTGCGCACCGCCCGCGAACATGGGCGTGGCGAAGATGAACGCTGGCATGTGCGCAAGGATGGCAGCCGTTTCTATTGCAGTGGCGAGGTGACGCAGCTCAAGAGCGACAGCTTGCGCGGCTACGTCAAGATTGCCCGCGACCTTACCGGCCACAAACGCACCCAGGACGAACAGAATCAGCGCTTGAAGGAAACCCAGACCAAAAGCCATCTCAAGGATGAGTTCTTCGCGGTGATGTCCCACGAACTCAAGCATCCGTTGAACCTGATCCAGCTGAACGCCGAACTGTTGCGGCGCTTGCCAGCCACCAAGGTCGCGGGCCCGGCCATCAAGGCGGTCAATACCATCTGCGAAGCGGTGTCCAGCCAGGCGCGGATCATTGACGACCTGCTGGATGTCGCCCGGGTTCGCACGGGCAAACTGAAGCTGAAAAAGCAACCGATCGACCTGATTCGCACCCTCAAGGACATTCACAGCGTGGTCCTTGCCGACGGTCATCGTCGCCAGGTCAGCCTTCAGACACCTTCGGTGCCGGGCCCGTTGATCGTTGACGTAGACCCCACGCGCATCGAGCAAGTGATCTGGAACCTGGTCAACAACGCCCTGAAATTCACCCCCGAAGACGGCCAGGTGCAGTTGGTGGTCAGCCGCTCGGACGGGCGCGCGCAACTGGACGTCATCGACAGCGGCGCGGGCCTGGCCCAAGAAAGCCTGGAAGAAATCTTCGACCTGTTCGGGCAAGCGGAAAACCAGCACCAGACTCACCAGCGCGAAGGCCTGGGGATTGGCTTGTCGTTGGTGCGGCAGATGGTGGAGGCCCACGGCGGTTCGGTGAGCGTGCATTCGCGAGGGTTGGGCTTCGGTTGCACCTTTTCGATCTGGTTGCCGCTGTGCGAACAGCAGGATCATCTGCTGGATAGCGGCGCTACCCAGAACGAAGATCAGCGCCTCAATGGCCTCAAGGTTTTACTGGTCGATGATTCAGCCGAAGTCCTTGAGGTGCTGAACATGCTGCTGGAAATGGAAGGCGCCCAAGTGAGCGCCTTCAGCGACCCGTTAAGCGCACTTGAAACAGCCCGGGATGCCCAGTACGACGTGATTATTTCGGACATCGGCATGCCTAAAATGAATGGCCATGAGCTGATGCAGAAGCTGCGCAAAGTAAGCCACCTTCGACAGGCTCCCGCCATCGCCTTAACGGGCTATGGCGCTGGCAATGACCAGAAAAAGGCGACTGAATCGGGCTTTAATGCGCATGTCAGCAAACCCGTGGGCCATGACTCGTTGATCTCCTTGATCGAAAAACTGTGCCGCTCACGCCGTTAGGGTTTGGGCTGACGGTCAAGGGTAGATGAACTGAGAGAAGCGCACGGACGCCCCTGTTGGTCGCGACACCTGGGTATCCACGCTGCCCACCGTGTCGCTGCGCAAGGTCAGGTACAACACGGCCTGGCCGGCGCTGTCACTCAGCATCCAGACGCTTACACCCTCCCCGGCCGCCCTGGCCTTGAGCGGCTGCGGCTGGAGCGTCTCGATATTGAAACCGCGCAGCAGCTCACCGCTCAACTCGACCTCCAGAGGTTCTTGGGCCTTGCCTTGCACATGAATCACCAGCCCATCGGAGGCGCCATTGCGCAAAAAGCGTTGGTACTCCACGCGCAACTGCCCATCGGCACTGCGCACCTCGCGGGTGCTCACCGGCCCGCTGGAAAACAGGCCCGCCAGGCTCAGCCCCATCAGCACCAGCAGCGCGTACCAACCCACCCTTTCAAAGCGCCAGACCTTGCGCTGCAAGGCCATATCTTCCGGTACCGGGTAGTTGCGGCTCTGTAAGTCGTCGGGGTCTGGGTTGTTCATAGCGCGGCCCGGACTCAGCCCTTGCTGTGCTCGGGAGAAGACGGCCCCTTGGTGACACCCCTTGGGCCGGCAATCGCCCATATCGCGGCGCCCAGGAACGGCAGTACCACGACGACAGCACTCCAGCCTGCCTTGCTGGCCGATGCGTTATCGCTGCGCCAGATGCTGTTGATGATCCACGCGTCGAGCAGTACGAGGATCACTGCCAGGCCTATCCAGAAGTAAGTGGTTTGCATGATGCACCTCCAGGTTATGTAACTTTGGGTGCGCAGGCGCAGGCAGGGTTCATTATTTTTGGGCTTTCTGCCTGGCGCTTGGTTTGCCGCCATCATGCGGACAACTTCGCCGATCCATTCAGGAACGAACCTCTTTAAACAAGACACGCTGAAACGTATCAGCTTTGGAAAAAGCACGAATTATACACAACTGCATTTTTAACCTTGACCCATAGCGACGAGTCCTCTAAATTCAAATAACTGTATATGAATACAGTATTTTGAATCCCTTCATGGACGAGGCTTACTATGAAAAGCACCCCTTCGAAATTTGGCAAAACACCCCATCAACCCAGCCTGTGGACCCGCGCCGATGCGCTCAAAGTCCATGCGGACGACCCCACCACCACCCAGCCGCTGGTCAGTGCGAACTTCCCGGTATTGAGTGACGAGGTTTTTATCTGGGACACCATGCCGCTGCGTGATATCGACGGCAACATCACCTCCGTCGACGGCTGGTCGGTGATCTTCACCCTCACCGCGGATCGCCATCCGAACGACCCGCAATACCTCGATCAGAATGGCAACTACGACGTCATCCGCGACTGGAACGATCGCCATGGCCGGGCAAAGATGTACTACTGGTTCTCCCGCACCGGCAAAGACTGGAAACTCGGCGGCCGGGTAATGGCTGAAGGGGTTTCGCCCACCGTGCGCGAATGGGCTGGCACACCGATCCTGCTGAACGAACAAGGCGAAGTGGACCTGTACTACACCGCCGTCACGCCCGGCGCGACCATCGTCAAGGTGCGTGGCCGCGTGGTGACCACCGAGCACGGCGTCAGCCTGGTGGGCTTCGAGAAGGTCAAGCCGCTGTTCGAGGCGGACGGCAAGATGTACCAGACCGAAGCGCAAAACGCCTTCTGGGGCTTTCGCGATCCATGGCCATTCCGCGACCCGAAAGACGGCAAGCTGTACATGCTGTTCGAAGGCAACGTGGCCGGCGAACGCGGCTCGCACAAGGTCGGTAACGCCGAAATCGGCGACGTGCCACCCGGCTATGAAGAGGTCGGCAACTCGCGCTTCCAGACCGCCTGCGTCGGGATCGCCGTGGCCCGCGACGAAGACGGTGACGACTGGGAAATGCTCCCACCGCTGCTGACCGCGGTCGGCGTCAACGACCAGACCGAACGCCCGCACTTCGTGTTCCAGGACGGCAAGTACTACCTGTTCACCATCAGCCACACCTTCACCTACGCCGACGGTGTAACCGGCCCGGACGGGGTGTACGGTTTCGTCGCCGATTCGCTGTTCGGCCCGTATGTGCCGTTGAACGGCTCTGGCCTGGTACTGGGCAACCCGTCCTCCCAACCGTTCCAGACCTACTCGCACTGCGTCATGCCCAACGGCCTGGTGACCTCCTTCATCGACAGCGTACCGACTGACGACACCGGCACGCAGATCCGTATCGGCGGCACCGAGGCACCGACGGTGGGTATCAAGATCAAAGGGCAGCAAACGTTCGTAGTCGCCGAGTATGACTACGGCTACATCCCGCCGATGCTCGACGTCACGCTCAAGTAAACGGAGGCTGTAAGACAACGGGTTTGAATTCGATGACAAACCCGTAGTGGATAGCATCGAGGTATCCCGTCTGATGCAACTCACCCCACCTCACTGGCTACAAGGATGTCGCCAGTGAGGTGGGGTGCGCCGCACCTGTGGCGAGGGAGCTTGCTCCCGTAGCGGTCTGACAGCAGACGCTGATCTCACTGACACGCCGCGATCCAAATGTGGGGAGTAAGGTAGATACGCCTAGGCTGACAGGACGTCACGGGAGCAAGCTCCCTCGCCACAGGTTCAGCGTCACATCACCGTTATTTGGAGACTCAGGAAATATAAATCCCCGCCCCATTCAACTGAGTCATATTCACGCCAACCAACGTCACAGAATTGTCCCCGAAGGACAGCAGCGCGTTGTCCTCGAACATCGAGACATGGGAGCGATAATCGTATTGCTGTCCCAAGTCAGGAATACCCATGAACACCAGCTTATCGCTGGCCTGGTACCCCTCGACCCGGTCATTACCAAAGAGGCCGTTGAACAGGAAGGTATTGCTGCCACCGCCCGACACCATCAGGTCATTGCCCGCCCCGCCAACGAACACGTTATTGCCCTGCCCACCGATCAAATGATCGTCGCCGCCCAAACCAAATAACCACTCCCCTGCTGCATGAGCGGTGAGAACGTTATCCTGTACATCGCCGTTGACTGAGGGCACGTAGTGCGTCAAGGCTGTTCCGGCCAGCAGGCCCTGGCCGGTTACGGTATAGGTGATGTCGTGAGAACCCCACGGAATTGAATTCCACAGTATGTAGGACGTCTCCTTACTCACCAGCGCGCTGATATCCCGAGTCATACTGATACCACCATAGGCGTCGTTGACGTACAGCGTGCCATCGCCATCATTGGCAAAGCTGAAGCCGGCCAGTGGTTTTTGGAGTTCGAAGACGTTATCGCCCTGCCCGCCCAGCAGGATGTTGTAGCCACCGTCATCGCGAAAACGATCATCACCGGCCCCGCCTTCCAGGAAGTCATTGCCGGCCCCGCCCTTGAGCAGGTCGTTGCCCTCGGTGCCGAGGATGAAGGTATTGCCGGTGTGTTTTTCAGCGTAGCGGTTCAGATCTTCTACCCAGGTGGTTCCACGCGCAGCCTCTGTAAGGCTGGAAACCACGATGGTCGAGTCCTTGTCGGTCAAGTCATAGAACTGCGAGGACGCGATGCGCCCCAGGCCCTGGATATAACCGTCCAGGGAGTGGGCCTTGGCGACGCCCCAATTGAGGCTATTGGGTAAATGCGCCGAGAACGACGCGTAATTATCGGTAAAGCTGACGAGGTTGTTCGCGGCCGAATCCCAGCCCCTGTCGTTACCCCAGAAGAGCGCCGAGGTGTTGATGCCGTTTCCATCAATGGCTTTGAACACCGGATCGTTCTCGTAGCCGATATTCAATACCTGAGTGTCACCTGAACGTTGGGTAGGTGAAGCGAAGGTCACATAGTGAGCGTCCTGGTAGAAGCCGCCCCAATGATCGGGGCTCAAGGCCGCCAGGCTGTTGGCCCCGAGCGCGCCGAGGCTATGGCCGGTGACCAGGATATCCTTACCGCTCAGCCCCTGGCTCGCGGCATAACGGGCGACGTTCTCGAACAAGGCGCTGAAGGCGAACTTGGCATAATTGGCGGCGTATCCAGGTAGTGCAGCGGCTGCCAGGTCGCTGGCCACATCGCCCGCGCCATCCCAGGTCAAGCCAAAGGACGTGCCACGAAAGGCAATGCCCATGGCAATCAGCCTGCCACCCCCATCGTACTGCCCGAGAATCTCGACGTTTGCCGAAGGGGCCAAGGCAGTCTCGCCCCAAAAGGTGCCTTGCTTGTCGACGTTCTGCGTCACGCCCAACGCTTGCGCACCAATGGGCGCCCAGCCACCGGTGGCCAGGGGTTTGCCGGTGGAGTCATAAGCGTACTCGGACAACGCCAAGGCGTTGTCCAGCAGCGCTTTGGCTTGCTCGCCCCTCATGCTCTTGTAATCGAAAACGCCCATGCCCTTCGCCCCTTTCAAATGACTATCAGATGGCGATCAGTTCGCACAGCCGGGGTCGATTGAGTGCGCGGCGCTGGGGAGTGTCAAGGGTTACCTAGAAATTCAATAATGCTCATCAAATCACCCTCTCATCCGTGCGCAGGTGCATGCCGTCGATCAACGTGTGTTCTCAATCACCCAATAGTCGGCTGTGTCGACGTTGATGTAACTACCCTTCTCGATGCGTCTGTGCCTGGTCGGCGTCAGTCAGGTCGCTGGCAAAGGTATGCACCTGCAGGCCCGCTCGCTCGCACTCGCGTTGCGCCTGTTCCAGCCGCACTTGCGACCTTGAAACGATCGCCGCTCGGGCGCTTTCACCGGCGAATGCCCGGGCGCATGCCAGGCCAATCCCCGAGCTGCCGCCCGCGACCACAACCAGGCGTTCTTGCAGAGACAGATCCTTTCGGGCAGTACCTCCGTCAGGTGTTTTTTTTCAGTTGCGCGAGGTAACGCTCCACTTCCCCCGATAACCAATGGGAGAACTCGCGTTGTTTATCTTCCGAACTTTCCCTGGGTGGCCACACCAGCCAATAGGGGTACGCGTACGGTGCACTGACGTCACACAGCTGGATCAGTTCGCCCCGCTCGATAGCGTCATGCACCAGGCTGCGCCGCTCCAGCGCGATGCCTTGCCCCAGGCGAACGGCTTCCAGCACCAGGTTGGAGTCATTGCTGCATAAACCCTTGCGCTCGCTGCCCATCTCGACACCTGCAGCCTCGCACCAGGGCAACCAGGACTCAGTGTTGTAGATGATGGTGCTGTCGACCACCTCCTGCGGTGTCTGCGGCAGGCGCCCGCCATTGAAATGAGGGGCGGCAACCACAACGACTTCATCATGAAACAACAGCTTTTGCTCGACGCCCTCCCACTCCCCCTTGCCCATGCGGATGCCGATATCCACTGACTCCTGATGCAAATTGGAGATGGTCAAGCTGGCTTGCAGACGAATGCCGATATCAGGGTAAAGCTGCTGAAAACCCGGTAGTCGCGGTAACAGCCAGGACCGGCCGAACGACGGCAGAACCGCTATCACCAACTCCCCCATCTTGGGCTGTGCCTGGATCAATCGGGTGGCCTCGGCGATGTCGCCCAGCGCTTTGCGGATCTGCAACGCATACAGGCGCCCATCCTCGCTGACTCGCAAGCCGCGCCCTTCGCGCACGAATAGCGTCAACCCCACAATTTCCTCCAGCACCTTGATCTGCTGGCTGATAGCAGAATGCGTGACGTGCAACTCCTTGGCAGCAAGGGTGACGCTCCCCAATCTGGAAGTGGCTTCGAAACTGCGCAGGCATGTCAATGGAGGAAATGCACTCATGTAAGCTCAGCTAACCTTTTCTGGTAAAAATTATCGATATTTTGAGGGCTATACCAACGTTAAAGTAACCTCAAATTAACAATTCCTGCCAGCCACGGGCGTCTTTCCGTTCCACCGTCACCTCGAGAACAGCGGAGCGTCTTCGATGAAAACCACCCTCATGGAACCAAGCCTCCGGACCACCCGCCTCAACCAGGCCCCGCAGGTATTACTGACGAAAATGGGCCAGGGGCGCCATGCCCTGAAATGGCTGGTGACCAAGGATCAACTACTCTCCTTCTGGCTGGAGCAGCAGGCCTACGTGATCGCGCTGAAGGGCCGCCATTGGATGACGTCCCAAGGCATTGATGTCTGCCTGGAACAAGGGACTTTCACCTGCCTTGCGCCGGGCCTGATCCTGCTGGAAGGCGAAGGGGAAATTGCGCTGTACCTGGCCGACCACCAGGCCACCCCCCGCGCCTGGGGGCTGCTGTTCAACCTGTACAAGTACCTCAAGCATCCCCACTGCACGTTGAAAATTACCCTGACGTAAATGGAGGTTTCATGAAACTGGTCGGCATGCTGGACTCGCCTTACGTGCGCCGCGTAGCAATTTCCCTGGATCTTTACGGCGTCGACTTTGAGCATCAGCCACTTTCGGTATTCAGCACCTACGAACAATTTGCCAGCATCAACCCGGTGGTAAAAGCGCCCAGCCTGGTGCTGGACGATTCAACCGTACTGATGGACTCAAGCCTGATTCTCGATTACTTCGAAGCGTCGGCCCCGATTGATAGAAAGCTGTTGCCACAGCAAGCCAGCGCGCGCGTCCAAGACCTGCAGTTGATTGGCCTCGCCCTTGCTGCCTGTGAGAAAACCGTACAGATCGTGTACGAACATAACCTGCGCCCCGCAGAAAAACTCCACGAGCCCTGGCTCGACCGAGTAACCGGCCAGTTGCTGGCCGCCTACTCAGCCTTGGAAAAACGCCTGGCCCATGCGCCGGATGCAGGCTTGACCCAAGGTGCCATCAGCGCAGCAGTGGCCTGGTCGTTCAGCCAGTTCACAGTGGCCTCAGTGGTTAACGCCGAGGCCTTCCCGCACCTGCAGCGCCATGCTGGGAGGCTCGAGGAACACCCGGCCTTCAAGCGATACCCCATCGCATAAGCCCCCTGCAACGTACCGCGAGCCGGCACCTGCCGGCTCTTTGCCCTGCGCTCACATGAACGGCCTCTATGTACACCGTCTTTTTCTCACCCACCGCCAATGGCTATAAAATGCTGCTGATGCTGGAGGCCCTGGCGGTCAGTTATGACATCTGCCACATCCATCTCGCCGGCGATGAACAACACCTTCCCGCGTATCTGCAGGTGAACCCGAACGCCAAAATCTCGGTGCTGCTGGACAACGACAACCAGCAAGTGGTGGTGGAGTCTGCCGCGGTGCTTCTATACCTGGCGGAAAAACACGCACGTTTTGGCGGCACATCGCCCGTACAACGCTGGCAAGTGATGCAGTGGCTGATCTGGCAAGTCAGCAGCCTGGGGCCGATGACTGGGCAGAGTTACCACTTCCATCATCAGTTGCCCCAACCCGATGGGTACTCGGCTACGCGCTATCTGAACCAGACCCACACATTGTGGTTTTGGTTGATTGCGTAAGGCACCTGGCTGAACTTATCCGCGGTCGGCGTCGCAAAGCGGTCGCTCAGCAGTTGTTGCTCATGCGCCAATACATTGATCGCAAAGCCCTGCGCCGCAATCGGTAGCAGCGTCGCAGAGCCCTATAACTGCTTGGGTTGTAGCCGATTTCCGTCAGCCCCAGCACGGTCCACCGTAGCTTGCGTCTCGATTTCCTCCAGGTGATTGTCGGGCTCTTTACGCGCTTCTAGACTCCGCCGCCGTGGGGCAAGTCCCTTTCCCATCATGATTCCCACAGGCGGCACGGCGCAGATTTTTTTGCCGCCGCCATTCGCAAGGAGAATTTCCTGGGCGGCGCTGAACTGAACTCAAAGCCGCGACCCCCAGAGGCCGTCTGGTCAACTGCTCGACGGTCAATAACCCGAATCACTGCATCCTTTCCATCACCATGGATCAGGACAGGAAGGTTGTCGGGTTTGAGGCCGATGCAGGCAAACCGCTGCTGCCCAGTGGTTACCAGTCAGTCAAATTTGGGCCGCCTTCGCCCTCTACGTTGATGCTGGCGAACAAAAAACGAAGCCTACCAACGTCATTTTCACCAACAAAGGATCGTCCTCGACAATGAAACCCGTCATCGTCGCCATCGCCCTACCGCTCTTTGCAGGCTGCGTCACGCCGAAATATTGGGAAGCTACCGGCGGCAACCCGTCCGATGGGCTGGTCCAACTCTCCTACGTACATACGCCATTCGAGCTCGGCCAAATCCGGGAATCCCAAGGTTTGGCGATCGCCACGGGGCGCTGCCAGTTTTGGGACTACGCACGCGCAGAACGCGAAGGTGCGGAGAAATCCGTGTGCCGAACGATGGGGCAATTTCATTGCCTGGAAACCACCGTGACTCAGGATTATCGGTGCCAAATGTGACATCCACCCAAAGCGCAACGAGGCAGTTTGGAAAACCGAATCAAAGGTGCAATGCGGGCGTGGACTCGCGAACGCCATGGACAGAAGGAACCCGGACACGCAGCGCAATCAGCAACGCAGCCAGCAGCATCAGCATCGCTGCCGCTATGAATACGCCAGCGCTGCCACCGAGGCTGAACACTGCTCCGCCAGCGGCGGCGCCCGTGGCGATGGCGGACTGCACAGATGCCACCACCATGCCCCCGGCGCTTTCCGCCTGATCAGGTACCGCGCTGGCGACCCAGTTCGACCACGCTACCGGCACACCGCCGAAGGCCAAGCCCCATATTGCCAGCAGTACTGCCTGCACCGGCAACGAGGGTGGCAACAGCACCAACGCCAATGCTGCAACCCCGACCAGCGCAGGCATTAACACCAGAGTGGCCAGCGGGTGGTGCTCCAGCAGCCTGCCAGCCAACAGCGTGCCGAAGAAGTTCGCCACACCGAACCCCAGCAACATCAGCGACAGCCCTTGCGGGCCGATGCCGGTAGTGCCTTCCAGGAATGGCCGAACATAGGTGAACATCGCAAAGTGACCGCTATGCACCAGCACACAACCGAACATCCCCATGGCGATGCCCGGGCGCTGCAACACTTCGAAAACGGTGCGCAGACGTGTCGGCCGGCGCGGCGCGAGGCGCGGTAAAGTCAATGACTGAAAAGCCAGGGTCACCATGCCTACCGCCGCCGCTGCAAAGAACGCGCTGCGCCAGCCGTATAGCCCGCCCAGATAACTGCCCAGCGGCACGGCAACGACCGTCCCGATGGCAATCCCGCTGAAAATGATCGACAGCGCCCGAGGCAACAAAGCACTCGGCACCAAGCGCATCGCCACCGCCGCAGCCATGCTCCAGAACCCGCCTAGGGCAATCCCCAGCAAGATGCGCATCAACAACAGCACCGCGAAGCTGGAGGAAACGGCGACCAGAAGATTGGAGGCAACCATCAGCGTTGAAAACCCCAGCAACACCCAACGTCGGTCGATACCGCGGGTCAGGCCTGGCACCAACAAACCGGCGAACAGCGCTATCACTGCTGTCACCGTTACCGCCTGGCCAGCCAGTGCTTCGGACACTCCCAGATCAGTCGCCATCAGTGTTAACAAACTGGCCGGAAGGTACTCAGCGGTCAGTAATCCGAACACCCCCATTGCCAGCGAGAAGACCGCCATCCACGCGGGGGCCGCAGGCTCTGCCTCCGAGAAGGCGCCGGGATGGCGGTTGGATACGGCACTACATATACAGTCAGTCATTGCAGGGATCTCCAGTCTTCATTTCAGGCCGCAGTCTAGGCGCCGGAAACTGGATGATCTATGATCAAAAACCTCTACTTTTTGACTAAAACACCTGAACAATGTCTGCAGAACAGTTTGCTCTTTCCTCGGATCTCATCAACGAGCTGTTGCGCGGTATGCGCCTGCGTGGCGTCGAATACCGGCGTATACAAGCCAGTCCGAGTTTCGGTTTGGGCTTCGCTGAAAAACCTGGGCATGCCTGGTTCCATTTCATGGCGGTCGGCAATGCGGTGCTGCGAATGGCGGACGGCACCACCTACGCGCTGTCTGCCGGCAACGCCGTGTTCATCTCCCATGGCGCCGCCCATCAACTGTCTTCCCATGCGGACGCACCTGTTCAGGACATCGACGGTCTAGACAGCGTCCCCCTCGGTGACACCGTGAGCGCGGTGCACACCGCAACCGATGCCAGCCCAACGCCGAGCACAATTTTGTTCAGTGGTTGCATGGAGTTTGAACTGGGCAGTATCCATGGCCTTGGCAAACTGATGCCGGGCCTGATGTTGATTGATGCCGGCGGCCAGCGCTACCCTGGACTGGTGCCTATCCTGACCACCATGGAACGCGAGGTCAGCGCCGCACGTGTGGGCTTCGCCGGTATCCTCGCCCGGTTGGCCGACGTGGTGGCCGCCATGGTCGTTCGCGGCTGGGTGGAGTGCGCTTGCGGTAATGCCTCTGGCCTGGTCGCCGCCTTGCGCGATCCACGCTTGGCCGGTGCGCTGCTAGCGCTCCATCAACAACCGGGCCGCGACTGGACCGTTGCCCAGTTGGCAGAGCAATGCAATACCTCACGCTCAGCCTTCGCGGATCGCTTCCAGGTGACGATTGGCATGACGCCGCTGCGCTATGTCACCGAACTACGAATGCGGCTCGCAAGCCAGTGGCTGACCCTCGAAAGGCTGCCGATCGAAGAGGTAGCACAGCGCTTGGGCTATACATCCCAAGCCGCTTTCAGTCGCGCATTCAAGCGTATTACGGGCAAGACACCGGGGTTAAGTCGCAAGGTGAGGCAGCCCGCTGTTACTTGAAGCTGAGCGCACGTAGTCGACGGTCTGTGCCTCTGAATCATTTAACGCCCGTTACGTCGAGGAATGGGTCACGGCAGTGCACAACCGACTAAAGGACTGTCAAGTATGACAGTAGACGCCTGCAACGCCTCATCTGAGAATGAACGCCACGCGGCGAGAATCCCCAGCCTCTGATACTGGGCCAGCACGTTTGCCGCCAGCACTCGATGAGGGGCTCAGTCATGGAGATCACTGAATGCCGTGCCGCAGACAACGTCATCTTGACACTAAAGCAGCCGATGAACGCGCGACGCACACGCCTGCTGTGCGGTTATCTGCGCCAGATCAATCCGCCGGCCGAGTATTTGATCCTGGTCGAGGAATGGACGGCGCAAGCCCATTACGTGCAGTTCAACCAAATTACAGGGTGCGTGCGTATGACCAAAAAACTGCGGCCACGCCCGGCCTGAGCATCCGCTCATGAACGTGCGTTCACGTAGCATCAGCGTAACGCTGGTGATCGGCGTGTTCACCACCATGGGGTGGTGCAGGCGGAACGCGGCCTCATTAAACCCTCGCAGACCTCAGCTGTTGATTGACCTCCACAGCAGCGGCGTGCCCAGCATTCGGCTGGAAATCAACAGCACTTGGCTGCTTCCATCGCAGGGGGGATATCTATGCCCAACGTAAGCGTCTAGGCAACACACCTTGACGAGGCCTTCGCGTCATTCGGTTTCGATGATGGCTTGCTTCCTCTATGCTT
>NZ_JBXAJM010000009.1:194899-235515 GCF_058797315.1 Pseudomonas sp. GW823-FHT02F05 | reverse complement strand
TGTTTACCAAGGAGTTTTCCGTTTCGACTGCGCCGGAAGTGGGGCGAATTATAGGCTTCCAGAATCTGCCGTCAACCCAATTATTCGGTTTTTCTATCAAATACCTCAAAAACCCGATATTCCCACTATATAGATAGCTACAAGTCAGTACTTGAGCAATATATTGCTCATTCACTGACAGGCAAGCATCATAGCGCCACGTATTTATCGATCATGACTTCGGAAGAACTACCGCAATGACCACTTCACCTCGCAGCCTGGCAACCGCATTGTTTCCGATCGGCCTGCTATTGATCGCCATGGCGTCCATCCAATCCGGTGCGTCATTGGCCAAAAGCATGTTTCCTATTGTTGGCGCACAAGGCACCACTGCTCTGCGTTTGATTTTCGCCAGTGTGATCATGCTGGTGCTATTACGCCCATGGCGCGCCACGCTGACAGCCAAGTCCTTGCGCACGGTGATCATTTACGGGATGGCGCTGGGCGGCATGAACTTCCTCTTCTATATGTCCCTTCGCACCGTACCGCTGGGGATTGCCGTAGCACTCGAATTCACAGGCCCGCTTGCCGTCGCTATCTATGCCTCGCGCCGAGCTGTCGACTTCCTGTGGATTGCCCTGGCTATCATCGGCCTGCTGCTGTTGATTCCGACGGGCGAGGCCAGCAGCGGTATCGACTGGGTCGGCGCGGCGTACGCACTGGGCGCAGGCGGATGCTGGGCCTTGTATATTTTGTTCGGCCAAAAGGCTGGGAACGACAATGGTGTTCAGACCGCCGCACTCGGCGTAATGATTGCCGCCCTGTTCGTCGCACCGATCGGCATCGTGCATGCGGGCGCCGCGCTGCTGACGCCGGCCCTGATCCCTATCGCCATTGGCGTCGCGATTCTGTCCACCGCCTTGCCCTACACCTTGGAGATGGTCGCACTGACTCGCCTCCCTGCTCGCACCTTCGGCACGCTCATGAGCATCGAACCGGCGTTCGGCGCCCTCTCCGGCCTGCTCTTTCTGCATGAGCACTTATCCCTGGCCCAATGGCTGGCCATCACCTGCATTATCCTGGCTTCCGTAGGCGCCACGTTGACGATGCGCAACGAATCCAAACCACTGGTGCCTGCCGACTGATCATCTTTAAAGCCAGCTCTGGTATTTGCCGCTCATTTAGGCCATGTTTAGTCCGTAACCGAATGTCATTCATGGAGAATTTCGACACGGACAGCATGAACGCTTCGCTCGAGAGCGAGTAAAGCGGCTCTGTTCTTTTGCAGGGCGGCTATTAAGGATGGGAATGAAACGAATTTTGATACTGTTGCTGGTTATGGGCATCGCTGGCTGTGCTGCAACCACAAAAACAGAAGTGAAACGGGGTAAAAAAGGGCTGCATATCAACTGTTCGGGCCTGTCCTCCTCCTGGGACCAGTGCTACACCAGTGCAGCCAATTCATGCGGTGCCAAGGGCTACCGGGTGATAGCCAAATCCGGCGACAACTCCGAGGAGCCTGGGGACTATCCCTTCGGCCTCAACCCTGCCGGCTATACCAGCCGCAGTATGATCGTCATCTGCAAATAGCTGCCCGAGCAGTCTTTCCTGACTGCTCATCTTAAATTCCGGCCAATTGCGGCACGAAGGCTAAACTCCTACTCGATCATCGAGCCAATGGAGTTCCCATGCCGCACAACAAGAAAATCGTATTAGTAGTGGGTGCCGGTGACGCGACCGGCGGCGCCATAGCCAAACGCTTTGCCCGCGAAGGCTACATCGCCTGCGTCACCCGTCGCAGCGCCGACAAACTGCAGCCCCTGGTAGACAGCATTCAGTTGGCGGGCGGTGAAGCCCATGGTTTTGCCTGTGATGCACGTAAAGAAGAGGACGTGATCGCTCTGGTCGAGCAAATCGAAACCGAGCTGGGACCTATTGAAGCGTTCGTCTTCAACATCGGCGCCAATGTGCCTTGCAGCATTCTGGAAGAAACCGCACGCAAGTACTTCAAGATCTGGGAGATGGCGTGCTTCTCCGGCTTCCTGAACGCACGGGAAGTCGCCAAACGCATGGTCACGCGTAACCGCGGCACTATCCTGTTCACCGGAGCCACCGCCGGCTTGCGCGGAAGCGCGGGGTTTGCTGCCTTCGCTGGCGCCAAGCATGGGATACGCGCCCTGGCACAAAGCATGGCGCGGGAGTTAGGCCCGATGAACATCCATGTCGCCCATGTGGTGGTCGACGGTGCAATCGATACCGACTTCATTCGCGAGAACTTCCCGCAAAAATACGCCCTCAAGGATCAGGACGCCCTCCTCAACCCGGACCATATTGCCGACAACTACTGGTTCCTCCATCGCCAGCCACGGGACGCCTGGACGTTCGAACTGGACCTGCGCCCCTGGAACGAAACCTGGTGACTCCCTCTATAACAATAAGTAGTGAGTACAGACCATGAGTAAAACCCTGGAGTTCTTCTTTGATCTCGGCAGCCCCGCCACTTACCTGGCCTATACCCAGTTGCCGGCGCTGTGCGCCAAAACGGGCGCACAGGTGGTGTATCAACCGATGCTGTTGGGTGGTGTATTCAAGGCCACGGGCAATGCCTCGCCGATCATGGTGCCCGCCAAGGGGCGCTACATGCTCGATGACCTGGCGCGTTACGCCAAACGCTACAACGTGCCGCTCAGGTTCAACCCGCACTTTCCCATCAATACCTTGGTGCTGATGCGCGCCGTCACCGGCATTCAAATCCACCAGCCTGAGCGTTTCCTCGACTTCATCGACTGCCTGTTCCGCGCACTCTGGGTGGAAGGCCGTCACCTGGGCGACCCAGAGGTCGTGGCCAATGTGCTCACCAAACAGGGGTTCGATCCCGAGCAGGTACTGGCCCTGTCCAATGACGCAGCCGTCAAGGACGCTCTCAAGGACAAAACCGAACAAGCCATTAAACGCGGCGTGTTCGGCGCTCCCAGTTTCTTTGTAGGAAACCAGCTGTTCTTCGGCCAGGACCGTCTGGACTTTGTGCGTGAAGCCCTCAGCTAGATGTTGATTGCGGCCGGCAATGCCTTGGCCGCAACCGATCAAATCGCCGCAGTGCGCACCTGCAACCATTCAAGCGCTGCACCCTTGAGCAGCGGGCTCAAACGCTCACGCACCTGGGCGTGATACGCGTTGAACCATTCGCGCTCATCCGCCGTCAGCAACGACGGCTCCAGGCAGCGGGTATCAATCGGGCACAGGGTCAGGGTTTCGAACTTGAGAAATTCGCCAAACTCGGTCTTGCCCGCTTCACGGTTCAACACCAGGTTCTCAATGCGCACGCCCCAACGGCCAGGGCGATAAGTACCCGGCTCAATTGAAGTGATCATCCCTGGCTGCATCGCCGTTTGTGGCGCCGCAGCAGCCTGATAGGCAATCACCTGCGGGCCTTCATGCACGTTGAGGAAATAACCTACGCCATGGCCTGTGCCGTGACCGTAGTCGACGCCTTCTGCCCAGATCGGCGCACGGGCAATGGCATCCAGCAACGGTGAAAGAATGCCCTTGGGGAACTGCGCACGGGACAGAGCAATCACGCCCTTGAGCACTCGCGTGCAATCGCGTTTCTGCTCCTCACTCGGTGTACCGACAGGCACCATCCGCGTGATGTCCGTGGTTCCGCCCAGGTACTGGCCGCCGGAGTCGATCAACAGCAAGCCATCACCTTCGATCAGCGCATGCTCTTCTTCGGTGGCGTGGTAATGCGGCATCGCGCCATTGGCGTTGAAAGCGGCAATGGTGTTGAAACTCAGCGATACATAGCCGGGGCGGCGGGTACGCGCAGCGGTCAGGTGCTCGTCAATCGTCAGTTCGGTAATGCGTTCACGGCCCAGGGCGCTATCGAGCCAGGCAAAGAATTCACACAGCGCCGCCCCATCCTGCTCCATGGCTTGGCGAATATGTTCCGCGTCCGCCAGGCTCTTGCGGGATTTGGCCAGTGTGGTGGGGTTGAGGCTTTCAACCAGCTTGACGCCCGCGTCGAGGTTTTCCAGCAAGCCGGCGGTGACGCGGGCGGGGTCTACTTGCAAGCTTGCACCCGCCGGTACCGCTCGCAACGCTTGCGCCACCTCGCTGTAATCACGCAGGGTCACGCCATCCTGCTCAAGCACCGCCCGCAGTTGCGCATCGACCTTGCCCAACGCCACAAACAAAGTGGCCTGTTGCTGATTGATCAAGGCAAAGGACACAAACACCGGATTGAACGACACATCAGCGCCGCGCAGGTTGAATAGCCAGGCGATGTCATCCAGCGTCGCGATGAAATGCCAATCGGCGCCCTTGTCTTTCAAACTGGCGCGCAAGGCGGCCAGTTTCTCGCCACGACTGACGGTGGCTTGGGGCGGCAGATGCTGATAGATCGGCTGGTTCGGCAACGCCGGGCGGTCTTGCCAGACTTCATCGAGCACATCGATATCGGTACGCAGACGCGCGCCACGCTCGGCTAATTTGCCACCCAGGGTACGTGCCGAGGCCACGGCCATGACCGCACCGTCCACCGCCACCACGCCACCCTCAGGGGTTTGCTCGGCCAGCCACTCCAACGGTCCAGGCTGACCCGGTTGCAGCTTCACCAACTCGATACCGCTGCCCTTGAGCTCCTTGGTCGCTTGTTCCCAATAACGGCTATCCGCCCAGATCCCGGCAAACTCCGCCGTGACGATCAGGGTGCCGACCGAACCATGAAACCCGGACAACCACTGGCGCCCTTGCCAGTAACCCGGCAAATACTCGGACAAGTGCGGGTCCGCCGACGGCACCAGCAGGGCGTGAATGCCTTCGCGGCGCATCAGTTCACGGGTATGCGCCAAGCGCTGGGGAACCGTTCCATGGGTCAAAGGCTGCGTACTCATTGTGTCTCCTGCTAACCACTAATAATTGTTATGTATTGCAAATGAAGTATCAGACAGCCCAGAACGCTGGTGCGCTGGCCTGTACCGTCTTGATCAATTGCACAGCGTCGTCGATATCCCGCTCGGTGGTGAACCGGCCCAGGCTCAAGCGAATAGTGCGACCAGCGCTGCGGGCATCATGCCCCAGGGCCACCAGGACGTGGGACGGTGCATTGCTAGCCGAATTGCACGCTGAAGTCGCCGAAAAGGCAATGCCCGCACTCAAGGCGGCCGCATTGAATTCGCCTTCGCTGAACGTCAGGCTGAGGGTGTGGGGAATACGCTGGGTTGGGCTGCCATTGAGGCGTACTCCGGGAATCGACGCCAACTGCTCCAACAAACGTTCACGCAAGGCCACGATCTGCGCCTTTTCCTCGGCAAAGTACGCCGCCGCCAGAGCGAACGCAGTGCCCATGCCCGCAATCTGATGCGTCGCCAGGGTGCCCGAACGCAAGCCACCTTCGTGGCCGCCGCCATGAATCTGCGCCAACACTTTCTGTTGCGCACGAGGCCCAACGTACAGCGCGCCAATGCCTTTTGGGCCGTAGAGCTTGTGGGCGGAAAAAGACATCAAATCCACCGACCACTGCGCCAGGTCAATGGCAACCTTGCCCGCCCCCTGTGCCGCGTCCACGTGAAACAGCGCGCCCTGCTCACGCACCCGCGCGCCGATAGCCGGAATGTCGTTAAGGGTGCCCAGTTCATTATTGACCAGCATCAACGACACCAGGAAGGTGTCCTCACGCAATGCCTCACTGACAGCCTGAACGCTGATCAAGCCATCGGCATCGGGCACCAGATAGGTCACAGCCACGCCGGCTTCCTGCAACTGCCGCGCGGTGTCGAGTGTGGCTTTGTGCTCGATCTGGCTGGTGATGATATGCCCACCCGCCAGCCCTCGCGCCTGGGCCACCCCTTTGATCGCAAGGTTGTTGGACTCGGTGGCACCGGAAGTCCAGACAATTTGCTCAGGCTGGGCGCCGACCAATTCGGCTACCTGCCGTCGCGCCTGCTCAACCGTTTGCCGGGCCGCCTGGCCGAATGCATGGGAACTGGACGCAGGGTTGCCAAAATTGGCATTGAAACCCAGGCACTCGACCATCACCTGGATAACTCGCTCATCCACTGGCGTGGTGGCGGCATAGTCGAAATACAACGGACGTTTATTCATGGCGTAAAACTCGCAGAGCGTGTTCCCGAGAGCGGCGTCCCGGGGGCATCGAACAGAACAGAGGTCGTCAGGTTTAACTGATCGAGTGCCATTGAAGAAGAACCACGTGATGTAAATGTGCGTAGGAACGCTCCTGATTTTCAGCTTAACAGGCTCAAAGGCGATTGGGTGCAAATGCAAAAAGCCGAAAAATCCGCCATACGGACTTTTCGGCTTTTAGTGCAGCGCGAGGCGACTCAAACGTTAGTAAACAACCCGCTCACCGGATCGATGTTTCCGTTGTAGGGCACAACGGTTCCGGCTGCCCGGGCGATGGTGGCCCAGATTCGCTGCATATCGACCATTTTATTGCCAATGACCGGGTTGCCTTCTTGTTGACGATCACCCTGGGCCGTGATGTTGAAATAGCGTCCTGCGCCATTGCCGCTCTTCAACAACCCGCTGGCCCCGCCCATCAGTACCAGCGGCATATCCTTCGTATGCTCCGGGGCACCATCGGCCATCTCGCTGGTGAATACCACCAGCGTGTGTTCAAGCAGGCTGTCACCCGGCACATCGGGATCGGCATGCTTCGCCAACTCGTCCATGAACAACTTGGCTCGCTGGGTATACCACTGCCGGGATCGTTTCCATACGTCCAGCCCAGCATAACGATGGGCGCAGTCATGGGGGTTGGTCACATTACTGACGTCCAGTATATTGAGCGACTCCGCCGAGCGCCCGACTTGAATCGTCGCTACACGCGTGATGCCACACCCCAGCGCTGTGGCAACCACCTGATGGTGGTGATGCTGTACCTGGTTACGAAATTCCGCAGATTTGAACGGCAACGTTTCCATCTGCAAAGGCGAACATTCGCCAATGGGTGGCAGAGTTTCTTCCATGTCTTTCATGACCTGCTCAACCGAATCAAGCTGCATATCGAGCTTCTGCTTTTGCGCCCCCACAAGCCTGCCTCGCAGCTCGTTGATATCCGCCAGCACCGGATCAAATACATGCATGTTTCGCACCTGCTGCTCGCGCACCTCACGACTGACCGCGCCAAAGATTTTCTCGTACATCAACACCGGGTCCTGCTCAGGCCTGCGCATTGCGCCGCCATTTTCCGGCCCTTCCCAGGATACCTGCCAGGCGGTCCCGTCAATGCCTGAATGCGGTCCGGCAAAAAGACTCCGCTGGGACGGATCGGTCCCCGGCATATGGCGGCCAAGCAACACATCAATCGACGCCATCTTCTTCTCACGGTCGCGCAACGCCCACGTCCAGCCGTTATGGCCTTCATTGCCAGGGCCCAGAATCGTGCCACGCAGGTACAAGGACTGGTCTTTATAGGCCGCAAGCTCCTGGCTGACCTCGTTGAGCTGGAAGTCGGAAGTGTCCAAAGCTTCGGCAGCGGGATGCCAGAGGCCTCGACCATCACTGGAATAGGCGGTTGCAGAGTCGACTGCCAGGCCATCAGGTACCACAAAGAAAACCACTTTTAACTTGGCCTGCTGGTTTTGCCCGGCCAAGGCCATGCGCGCCAGGCCACACTGGGTGAGCGGGCCGAACACACCTACCGCAGCCAGGCCGGCCAGAAAGCGACGACGACTTTTCAAGATATCCATGATCAATCCCTCTGCGTCTTGAATTGGAACGCGTTGGAGGTACCCAGCGTGCGCAGCATCCCTGGTAATGAGCCATTGCCCTTCAGCCCGTCGACCAATGCCTTGACCGTTGCGGAAGTGGACTCGTCGGATTTGTTGCCCGAAGCGAAACGGAAATAGCTATCCGCCATGCAGAACAGAGACGCCGAGTTGTGCGCGATCAGCTTGGAAATACCTCGTACATCGTCGATAGGCACCGCGCCATCAACCCCAATGAACGGACCGGACGCTTTGATCGGCAACTGCACAGGGAACTGCGCGTAGTTGTAGGCAGGCTCCTGCTGGCGATAGCGCCCGGCAGCGTCGTAATGCTCCATCGATGCGCCGGTGTCGTTCATGTACTGATGGCACTGCCAGCAACGCCCTCCCGAAGCCTGCTCACCATTAATCAGGTCCCAGCGTTCACGGGTACTGATCGCACGCGCAGGGTAGGCCGGCTCTGTGGGCTCGGCTTCGACCGGCGCCCCAAACTCCCGGCAGAAAAGCTGCTCGCGAATGGCAATGCCGCGCTTGACCAGTGAGGTGACCTGATAGTCAGAGGTAGAGGCCTGAAAAAGCCCCAAGTGCAACAAGCCACCCCGTTTCTCATCCACGGCGACTTTGTGCAGCGTGTCACCGGTTACGCCGCCGATACCGTAGTGTTCGGCCAGAGCCTTGTTGAGGAACGTCACACCGGGGTTGAACAGCTCGTCCAACGTCCCCTTGCCGTCGAGCATCACGTGACGGGTCAACAGGGCCTGCTCCTGGGTCATCAACTGGATCATCTGTGCGCTCAGGCCGGGCTTCTCCTGCACCCCGCGCTGAGTCTTGATGTAGTAACTGATGAACCGATTGAACTGCTCAAGCCCGCGCTCACTGCGCATCATCCGGTCTATTTCTGCGCTGATTTGCTGCACTGTCCGCAACTCGTTGCGCTCTGCCTTGGCCAGCAGTTGCGCGTCCGGAGTGGTGCCTTGATAGGTGTAGGACAATGCAGTTGCGGTCTCATAAGGGGTGAGCTTGTAGACCTCGGCCTGCCGCGCGACAGCCTGGCCCAACTCCGAGCGATACAGGAAGTTGGGCGACAACAGCAGCGCAGCGATCAGCGCCCGCTCGCCGTGCTCATCCAACACGGCCTGATAACGCGACAGCTCTGACGGGCTCAAATGGCGGCGGAACACTTGATAACCCAGGGCACTGACCTCAAGGGTACCGGCAGTGGATTTGAAGCGTTTTACACGCTCAGGTGCTACCTGCTCGGCGACCGACACCGCCATGTCATACAACTGCTTGATGTCTTCAGCCTGCAACAGCCCTTTGCTGGCTTCACCTGGGAACTTGAAGTCTTTCTCGGATTTATCTGCCGGCAGCTTCTGGGTATTGACCTCCACGCCGAGTATGTCCTTGACACTGGCCGCGTATTCATCGCGCGTCAGCAAGCGCAACTGGCGCTGACCGTGAGCCTCGTTCGGGCTCAGGTAAGGCGCCCACACCACCTCAAACAAATGCTTGCTGATTTCGGTCGCACAGGTGGTGTCGCAATGCCCGGCCACCGGCATGCTCTGGATTTGCCGCACCAACGCATCCTGGCCAGCACTGCTCCACGCCACCGCCATGCGCAGGTTGTTGAAAAACTCCACCGCGTGGCATTTGGTGCAGGATTCGGCAAGCACTGTTTCGCCCAACTTCGCTTCATGACGGTAACTGATAGGTGTCAGTTGCTCGTCCTGGCTGTCCTCGTTGATACGCAGCGCTACCTGTTCCGGCTGTGGCAGTTCCTGTGGGTAAAAGGGATAGATGACCTCGTAATCCCCATAGTCCAGAAGCTCGGTGACACTTTCGCCCCAAGGCACCTGCACCACTTTGGGCTCGGTGCTCGTAGAGCCCTTGAGCTTGAGGGTGAAATGCCAAGTGGAATCCGTTACTGACGCAGGCTTGGGCGGCGCCAACACCGTGATGTTGATATCCAGCTTGATCGGCCGCTCACGGTACTGCATGTTCAACACGTGCTTGTTGTCGTCGGCAGACAAGGTAAGTGAAGTATTGCGCGTCTGTGGAATCCAGTTTTTCACATCATTGAGCCGAACCTGGTAAGTCCCGTAGGGCAAACCCTTGAGCACCAATGCGGCATAACTGTCAGCAGGGTTGAAGGATGCATGGAACTGGCGGGTATTACCGCCCGGCGCAATCAACGTGCCACTGATCATCTCATTCTCCAGCTCAGGTGCCGGTGCGAGCGCCGGCCGCAGGGTCAACTCTGTGTTCGGCAACCCTGCTGGGTCATAACTGACGCGATAAATCACCCCGGCGACGTCATCGGAGATCAGCAGGCTGTTGTCCGGTAGCACCAGGAAGTCAGCCGGCCGACCAATGCAGGAGTCGTCCAGGCAATACACATCGAAACGCAGGGGGTCTTGGATAAACCCATTGATCAACGGGATCTGATTGACCACTCGCGTTCCGTCCTGGATCGAGACGAGTCGCACATCCATACCCGGCCGCTCGGCCGTGCCCGCCCCATGCACGGCAACCAGCATGTTCTGCGAACGTGCGCGAGCCGGGTAACCACTCCAGAACTTCAGCCCCAGAGGTGCGGTGTTGGTACCCAGCTCGAAGGCGGCAGGCACGTAGTCTTTCGGGTCGATCTGCTGCCGGGACTTATCGGAAACAATCGCTCCCTGAACCAAGGGCGGCTGGATCACCGCCGGGTTGCCAAACTCCTCATCGGTGAAACCCGGCGTGCCTTTGCCAAACAGATAGGGCACACCGAAGTGCTGGTTTGGGCCGCTGATGCGGTTGATTTCGTCGGGGTTGGGGTAGCCCTGGCGGTTGTTGTCGGTGAACCAGATTTCACCGGTCTGCGGGTTCCAGTCGAACCCCACAGAGTTGCGCACCCCTTTTGCAAGAATCTGCGCTTTACCGGTCACGGTGTCATAACGCAGTAACGTGCCGTAACGCGGGTCAGGCGGGATCATGCACAAGTTGCAAGGAATGCCGACGGCGGTGTACAGGCCAGTGTCGGCGGGGTCCAGCGGGTTGAAATGCAAAGGGTGCTTCATATGCCAGAAGCGCGTGCTGGAGCCAGACGCCACGGAAGGCAGAGGAAATGGCGCATCGTCGGCGGGGAATTTGAACACCCGCTCAGGCGAAGGATCCTTGTAATGCGCATCGGCATCGCGCAAACGATAGAGGCCGCCAGTGGTCGAGTAGTACAAATCACCGTCGCGATACACAACCCCGTGCGGCTCCTCCAACCCGCTGGCAATCACGTAGATGCCGGTGGGTTTGCCGGCATTGTCCAGGGGCAAGGCATAGATCATATCGGCGATTTTCCCGTCATAGACGTAGGATGGAATCGCACTGGAGCCCACATAGAGCACGTCCTTGCCCATCGCCATCTGCCGAGGCTGTATCAGCCCCTGGGCAAACAATTCAATCTTGACCCCTGGCAGGCCGCTGAGCCTGCCCACCTGCACCGGTGGCCGATACTTCAGGGTGACCGCCTGTTCTTCGCCCTCCTCTCGCTGGAAGGAAACGATACGCGGTGTGTTCAAGGGCACAAACCCACCAGCAGGGTTCATCACCAGTTGGTAGTCGCAGGCCTTCAGGTTATCGAGGTGAATAGTTTCGCCGGACTTGGCACTGATCGGGATTTCCTCGGCTTTGCAGCGCAATACGCCAGTGACTACCTGATCGGCCCGCGCCACGCCCGGGGTTGGCTGGCTGATCGGCCCCCGGCCGCTTAACGTGCTGAAGTTCAGGGTCAGACGGTTACCCTGGAAGCCACCGCATTCCCCCAGATCCTTCCAGGCATCGCCCCAAATCTCGACACCATGAGAGGATGGCTGCCCGGGGTTGTAATCGGACTGGTTGCACCATTGCCAACTGCCCGGCCCGTGCGGCGACTTGTCAGTGTCTTTCCAACATTCAAACTCGTGGGCTTTGTCCTGCTGGTTTTTGTTCTGCACCCGATTGCCTTGTTCATAGACGGTCCCAGCTTTGTAGGCAGGTGCCGTACAGGCCGCCGCCGAAACCTCCACACTCAGCAACGCGAAGAACACGCCAGGCAAACCCCAACCACAGCGCGAAACAAGCAAACCCCACCCGATCGACATCCTCATGATCACCAGCCTCAATGGCAGGCCAGGCGTATTTCTATCGAAGAAAGACTGCGCAGTTTTACGATCCCGTCAGAAAGCACCCGGCACGGAGTCACGCGCCCCGAACGGCTGACGCAACCCGAAGTACATTCAATTTGGAATGTCTTGCAATGCTATTCCACAGCGAAACTACGACATGGCACGAAGCCAAAGAGACAGGAAAAATCAGACACTCGACTCAACCATCCGCCTGCATCATGCAGCCGTGATGCGTTGCTAAGGCTAAGTTCTAGCCGACAGATATCAGCTCGTCAAACTGGAAGACGTACCTATCGTCACCCGGCTCTCAACTCGCACGGCCGCTGCGCTGTGCGGCGCGCTGTGCGTTCATTTCAGCCTGCTGATCAAAGCCAAAGGTTTTCTGTGGCTGGCCAGTCAGGGCAGCACGCTGCTGTTGGTATTCATCAAATGACAACCCGCGACGACTCAACGCTTCCAACGCCAACTGTTTGGTTTCTTCTGCCGTGTAAGGGCGCATCTCAGGCGATGGGTGAGTCGCGCACCCGGCGAGAACAGAGATGACAAACAATAACGAAATAGCGAATAGACGGTTCATGGCGGCGGTCCTGCTGAGGAGGTTTCGAGTCAATGAACACAGGCTACTCCCGCCCCCCTGCCATGAAAAATCAACGCCCGTGATAGTCGCTATCAACCGTTACAGCAGGTTCGATAGCGCAACCTATATATTCGTTTTCGATCTATAAATATTTAAATGCATTCGTTTACGGAATAAATTCAACCCTCTATAAATGGCGTCACGTAGCCCGACTGTTCGCTACGCAACCGTTGCCCTGGCGACAGCCCTTCAACGAGGTGCCCATGCAGTTGTTGACTCTACCGCCCTCCCCCACACTCGCGACCTCGATCCGCGCCACCGCTCAGGTCTTTGAAGACCCTAAATCCCAGGCCTTGCTCAACCACATCCAGCAAGTGGCGCCCAGCGACGCAAGCGTGTTGATCATCGGCGAAACCGGTACCGGCAAAGAGCTGGTGGCGCGCCATATCCACAACCTCAGCGCACGGCGCAACCGGCCGTTCGTGGCGGTGAACTGTGGGGCATTCTCCGAATCCCTGGTGGAAGCCGAGCTGTTCGGCCATGACAAAGGTGCCTTTACCGGCGCCCTGAGTGCCAAGGCTGGCTGGTTCGAAGAGGCCGAAGGCGGGACCTTGTTCCTCGATGAGATCGGCGATCTGCCAATAGCAATCCAGGTCAAACTGTTGCGGGTATTGCAGGAGCGTGAAGTCGTACGCCTGGGCTCGCGCAAAAGCATTGCGATTGATGTGCGCGTGCTCGCCGCGACCAACGTACAACTGGAAAAGGCCATCAACGCCGGGCATTTCCGCGAAGACCTCTACTACCGTCTCGGCGTGGTCGGCCTGGAACTCAGCCCACTGCGCGAGCGCCCTGGCGATATCCTGCCGCTGACCTGGCACTTTATCGAAGTCTACAGTCGGCGCCTGGGCTACGGCCCCATCACCATCAGCCGTGAGGCCGAGCACAAGCTCAAGAGCTACAGCTGGCCAGGCAACATCCGCGAATTGGAAAACGTCATCCATCACACCCTACTGATCTGCCGCAAAGGCGTGATAGGGGGCGACGATTTGCGCCTGTCGAACATGCGTATCGAGCGCCAGGACGACAACCCGCACCACATTGGTAACAGCGCCGAAGCCTTGCTGGCGCGGGCGTTTCAAACGCTGTTCGAGGAACAGACCGGCGCCCTGCATGAAAAGGTCGAAGACGCACTCTTACGTGCGGCCTACCGCTTCAGCCATTACAACCAGGTGCATACCGCCAACCTGCTGGGCCTGAGCCGCAACGTCACGCGCTCGCGCTTGATCAAGCTCGGCGAGCTGGCGGTGAACAAACGTCGACCTGGCGAAAACGTGCAGGGCGGGCGGATGCTGCATTTATCCATTTAGGCGACAGTGCAGCGCGTTGTCATGGCTGCGCTCAAAGCTTTGCAGCACCTGGAACGAACCGAAGGTCACCGCCGTTGCCTGGTGGGCGCGAATCAGCGTCCAGAAATCTTCGCCGCGCTGCTCGAAGAACTTGAACGCCGCCTCGCCATCTGCGCGCGATTGCCATTGCAAGTAATTGAGCACCCGCCGGCCGTCCTCGCTGACCTGCACGCTGGCACTCAGAAAACCATCGTGGCCCTCGGCCAGTCGTTCGCTTTGAGTGGACAAGGCCGCCACCAGGGCATCTTGCTGCTGGGGGTTGATCTGAAACTCGATCAATTGAGTGAAGCCGCGACACTTCTCCGATACCTGCATGAACACTCCCCTCTCGTTGTAGGCAGAATCTTGCGATTCGATGCCACGCAGGGTAAAACCTCTAGTTAAGTCGAGGTCAAGCACTGTTTGGGAGATGTTCATGCTCAATAAGGAACTCAGCGTCGGGCAGCTCGCTGCTCGCAGCGGCGTAGCGGTTACTGCCCTGCACTTCTACGAGGCAAAAGGGCTGATCAAGAGCAATCGCAATGCGGGTAACCAGCGGCGTTATCCACGGGATGTATTGCGGCGCGTAGTGGTGATCAAGATCGCCCAGCGCCTGGGCATTCCGCTGGCTACCATTGGCGAGGCATTACGCACCTTGCCCGATGAGCGCGCACCCAATGTTCACGACTGGGAGCGCCTATCGGCGTTGTGGCGTGAAGATCTGGATGAGCGCATCAACAAACTGGTGCTGCTGCGCGACAAGCTCAATGGCTGCATCGGTTGCGGGTGCTTATCGATGGAGGCGTGCCCGTTGCGCAATCAGGACGATAAGCTCGCTGAGTATGGGCCGGGCGCCCAACTGCTGGAGCCCACCACACCGCCTTGATAAAAGCACCTCGTCGGTTGCCCGCAGGCCACGCATTACGTGGCCTATAGTGAAATGTTCATACCTCGACTCAGGGAGAATGTCATGAACGTTAAAGCTATTCCCGACGGTTATCACAGCCTCACACCTTATATGGGCATCGACAAAGCGGGCGAGGCCATCGAGTTCTACAAAAAAGCCTTGGGCGCCACGCAAGTCATGCGCCTGGACATGCCCGACGGCAGGGTGGGTCATGCCGAACTGCGGATTGGTGATTCGTCGCTGATGCTCGGTACGCCCTGCGATCAAATGGCCCTGCGCAATCCGGATGAGCACACCAGCATTGGTCTGCATCTGTATGTGGAAGATGTGGATGCACAATTTCAACGAGCGGTTGATGCCGGCGCCACCGTGGTGTCCGAGCCGAAGGATCAGTTTTATGGCGACCGCTCTGCGAGCGTGAAAGATCCGTTCGGTCATCTCTGGTTCCTGGCCACACACAAGGAAGACCTCACCGAGGAGCAGATCCGCCAGCGCGCCATGGAGTTGTTCAAGCAAGGCTGATAGTTGCAGCGCAATGCACCTCCCATGTAGGAGCTGGTTTGCCTGCAATGAGACGACTCGGTGCATCCGTTGGATCGAGTCGATGTCATCGCAGGCAAGCCAGCTCCCACAGGGTTACGCCATAACCCTGAATGCAATCCTGAAACATTTTCTTTCATATACGCCTTAGGGATTTCTCATTCTCATCCGTCTTAACTTAGATACAGCCTGTCGCGTCAGCAAAAGCTACGACTGGCCTTTTCCGGGCCTCCATCGCCCCCTCCGATCAAGACCCTCATTCATATGTCGAAGAAGTCACGCTCCAAACTCTGGTTTCTCGTTCATAGCTGGCTGGCGTTGCCCATCTGGTTCTTTGTGCTGATCGTCTGCGTCACCGGCACGCTGGCCGTGGTGAGCCAGGAAATCGTGTGGCTGGCCAACCCGGATATCCGCGCCAGCAAGCCGTCAGATGAAGCCCAGCCGTTGAGCTTTGACCAGGTGATCGCGGCCATCAAGCGCGATGAACCCAAGGCTATCGTCCAGTCCATTATCCGCCCGGATGAGTCGCACTTCGCGCTAAGCGTCGGCCTCAGCTACCCGGATGGGCGCTCCGTGGAGGTGTATGCCAACCCCTACACCGGCGCGATCCAGGGCATCAGCCCCTCGTTCAATTTCCAGCAATTCACCCGCGCCCTGCATGGCTGGTGGCTGGTGCCGTTCACCAATGGGTACAGTTGGGGCTGGTATCTGGTGTCCGCGTTGGGCTTGCCGCTGCTCGCCTCGTTGGTCACCGGCCTGGTGGTGTACAAGCGCTTCTGGAAAGGCTTCCTGCGCCCTACCCTGCGCATCCGCCATGGCGCGCGAATCTTCTGGGGCGACTTTCACCGCCTGAGCGGCATCTGGTCGATCTGGTTTATCGCGGTCATTTCAATCACTGGCACCTGGTTCCTGATCGAGGCTGTCCTGGGCGACAACCAGATATCCATTTCCAGTGAACCCATCGTGCCAGTGATCGCACGGGATAAGGTGCCGCTGTCGGCGCCGGGCGTGCCGGCACCGATGATCCCTATCGACAAGGCGATCGACATCGCCGCCGAGCGAATCCCCGGCCTGGACGCCAGCTTTGTGTTCATGCCAAGCAACGCCTACAGCCACCTGCAGATCGGCGGGCGTGGCTGGTACCCGTTGATGTTCCAGACCGCACAGCTGAACCCCTATGACGGTGAAATCGCGGTCTCCAACCTGTTGTCCGACCGTACCCCGCTGGAATTCGTCACCGAGTCGATGCGCCCACTGCACACCGGGGACTTTGGCGGTTTGTGGATCAAGCTGATCTGGGCATTCTTCGGCCTGGTGCTGAGCATGATGGTATTGAGCGGCTTGCTGATCTGGACCAAGCGCACCGCCCTGGCCACCCTCAACGCCCTCAAGCGCGAGGCCAAGACGCAACGTCAGCACGCGCCCATCCCGGCCATGCACGCCGACACCTCGGAGGCTCAGCGATGAGCAAGGTCGCAACCGTACTCCCGTCCCCGCTGCGCGCCTTTTGGCTGAAATGGCGTTTCCATATCAACATCCTGATGTTGCTGGTGCCGCTGGGGTTCATGCCCAAATACTTTGCCGACGCCGCGTTGTTTCGCGGGGATACCGGCATCGGCGAGCGCGTGGCCGGGCAAGTGCAAGTCGGCCCCTGGAGCCTGACGCTGGCTGAGTTTCGCAACGAAGGCCCGAGCCCGAACCCGGCTGGCCCGATGAAGTTCTTCAACGCTGCCCTGTGCGATACCTGTGCCGAGCAGGTCAAGGCCACTTACCTGCGTATCGGCAAACCCCGCAGCCTGCGCGCCGCCGGAGTGATCTTCTTCGGCACGCCGTACCGTATGGGCGCCGCCCTGCCGATCCCCGAACGCACCCCGGCGGACGCCGAAATATGGGTGACCATGGAAGGGTGGGACGGCAGCATGCACCAGGGTTCCATCCCGCTGAGCCAGGCCTCGCCTGCCACCATTGCCTGGCTGAACAAGCAAGGAGTCAAACCATGACGTTCAAGCGCTTCACCCGCGCCGCGCTGTTGCTGTGCGCCGGCCTGAGCACCACCGCCTTCGCCCACAACCCGATGTGCGAATGCAAGGAAATCCCCGGTGAGCAGATCCAGTGCAAAGGCGGGTTCTCCGACGGCAGTGGCGCCCCCGGCGTTACCCTGGATGTGATCGGCTACGACGAAACCATCCTGGTGCCGGGCAAGCTCGGCGAGGATTCGACCCTGACCTTCAAGAAGCCCGCCGCCGAATTCTACGTGCTCTTCGATGCCGGCCCCGGCCACGTGGTGGAAATCGACCAAGCGGATATCCCGTCGCAATGAGTACCACACAGGTTGTACGCCCCGCCGGCGCGGGCCACGAAACCCTTTATGTGTTGCTGTTGTGTCTGATCATCCTCGCGGTGGCGGGCACGGTCGTGGCGCTGCATGGGGAAACCCAGGAAGTCGCGGCGGTGCCAAGCCATCAGCTGGACGCCCGCCGCGACCTGAGCGCCGCCGAGCAAGGCATCTACGCCGACCTGCGGGTGACCCTGGATGAAATCCACCTGTTGCAGCAGGAACACAGCGCCCTGCCGACGCCTGAGCAACTGGCCGAAGAAGGCTTCGCCCCCTTTGCCCAGGACGCTAGCTCAGTAAGCCGAGGCGGCCACCGCTGGCAGTTGCTGGCACCGGCTGCCTACCTGGGCTTGAGCCAGGCGCCGGCCACCAGCGGTTCGCTGCTGATGCGCGTGCAAGGCAGTGAGCCGGATATCTGGCTCAACCGCAGCGCCAACCTTGCCGCTCCATCCGACCTCACTGACCAGGCGCTGATCGCGGCCGGCTGGCAGCAGGTGGTCGCGCAATTCGATGCCGGCGTTACCCGCCAGCACCGTCACTGAACGAGAAGACCGATTGCCCATGTCTATGTCATCGCCCCTGTTGCGCCTGTTGCTGGTTGGCCTGTTCAGCCTGATGCTCGCCCCCCTTGCCAATGCCGAGGCGGCCAAGCGCCTGCGTATCGGCATTACCTTGCACCCCTATTACAGCTACGTGGCCAATATCGTGGGCGACAAGGCCGAAGTGGTGCCGCTGATTCCCGCCGGTTTCAACCCCCATGCCTACGAGCCGCGCGCCGAAGACATCAAGCGCATCGGCACCCTGGATGTGATCGTGCTCAACGGCGTCGGCCATGACGACTTCGCCGACCGCATGATCGCCACCAGCGAGCGCCCGGACATCCCGGTGATCGAAGCCAACGCCAACGTGCCGCTGCTCGCCGCTACAGGTAACGCGGCACGCGGTGCGGGCAAGGTGGTCAACCCGCACACCTTCCTGTCGATCAGCGCGTCGATTGCCCAGGTCAATAACATTGCCCGTGAGTTGGGCAAGCTCGACCCGGACAACGCCAAAACCTACACCCAGAACGCCCGCGCCTACGGCAAGCGCCTGCGCCAGATGCGCGCCGACGCCCTGGCCAAGCTGACCAGCGCGCCCAACCCCGACCTGCGTGTCGCCACCGTACACGCGGCCTACGACTACCTGTTGCGCGAGTTTGGCCTGGAGGTCACCGCCGTGGTCGAGCCGGCCCACGGTATCGAGCCAAGCCCCAGCCAACTGAAAAAGACCATCGATGAACTGCGTGCTCTGGATGTGAAAGTGATCTTCTCGGAGATGGATTTCCCGTCCACCTACGTCGATACCATCCAGCGTGAATCCGGGGTCAAGCTGTACCCGCTGTCACATATTTCCTACGGCGAATACAGCGCCGAGAAATACGAAGTGGAGATGACCGGCAACCTCAACACCGTAGTACGGGCGATTCAGGAGTCGGGAGCATGACCGCCGCACAGCAACTGAACCCCGTCAGCGTCGGCCCCACCCTGAACTTCGACCAGGTCTCGCTGACCCTGGGGCGCACCGTGATCCTTGATGGCGTGAGTTTCCAGGTACAACCGGGCAGCATCCACGCGCTGGTCGGCCCCAACGGCGGCGGCAAAAGCTCGCTGATCAAGACCCTGTTGGGGCAGACGCCGCACCAGGGGCGTTTGAGCCTGGAATGGCCAACCACACCCGGCACCATCGGTTACGTGCCCCAGGCGCTGGAATTTGACCGGGGCTTGCCGATGACTGTGGACGATTTCATGGCTGCCATGTGCCAGCGTCGCCCGGCGTTTCTGGGCCTGTCCAGGCATTACGCAGCAGCGATTGGCGATGCCCTTGAACGCGTCGGCATGCAAGACAAGCGCAAGCGCCGCATGGGCGCGTTGTCCGGCGGTGAGCGCCAGCGCGTACTGCTGGCCCAGGGGCTGATTCCGGCGCCGCAGTTGCTGGTGCTGGATGAACCGATGTCGGCCCTCGACGAGGCGGGTATCCAGGTGTTCGAGCGGCTATTGAACGACTGGCGCCTGGCTGGGATTACGGTGCTGTGGATCGAGCACGACCTGGAGGCCGTTGGCCGCCTGGCCGACCGCGTCACCGGTCTGAACCGCCGCGTGCTGTTCGACGCCACACCGAAAGAGGCGCTGACCCCGGACCGCCTGCTCACTCTGTTCTCCACCCACCCTCGGAGCCCGGCACCATGAGTTATGAAGCCTTTCGCTTGATGGTCCAGGGCTGGGCCTCTGCCGGTTACTTGCCCGAAGCCCTGGCCTACGGGTTTGTGGTCAACGCCCTGCTCGCCGGCTTGCTGATCGGCCCGGTACTCGGCGGCCTGGGCACGCTGGTGGTGGTCAAGCGCTTTGCGTTTTTCTCCGAAGCGGTCGGCCATGCCGCGCTGACCGGCGTGGCCGTGGGCATCCTGCTGGGAGAACCCTATACCGGGCCTTATGGCAGCCTGTTTGGCTACTGCCTGCTGTTCGGCATCCTGCTCAATTACCTGCGTAACCGCACCGGCCTGGCGCCCGATACCTTGATCGGCGTGTTCCTGTCCGTGTCCCTGGCACTGGGGGCAAGCCTGCTGCTGATCCTGGCCGGCAAGATCAACGTGCACATTCTCGAGAACGTGCTGTTTGGCTCGGTGCTGACGGTCAACGGCAACGATCTGCTGGTACTGGCCATTGTCGGCTCGCTGGTGATGGCCCTGGCATTGCCGTTGTACAACCGCATCATGCTGGCCAGTTTCAACCCGCAATTGGCGGCAGTGCGCGGGGTGGCGGTGAAAAGCCTGGACTACCTGTTCGTGATCCTGGTGACCCTGATCACCGTTGCCGCGGTCAAGGTCATCGGCGCAATCCTGGTCGGCGCCTTGCTGGTGATTCCTGCCGCTGCGGCGCGCCTGTTGAGCCAGTCACTCAAAGGGTTTTTCTGGATCTCGGTGTTGATCGCTACCGTCAGCACCCTGTGCGGCATCCTGCTGCCGATCATCTTCGACCTGCCCATCCCATCCGGCGCCGCCATCATTCTGGTTGCCGGTATCGCCTTCGCCTTCGCCGCCATCGCCCGTGGCGTTGTGCCCAGCCTCAAAGGGAATCTTGGATAATGCGCCCTGTCTTTCGCCCATTGGTCCTGGCCATCGCTTGCTTGATGAGTACGTCGGCGCTGGCCGTCGACGGTTTCGACGCCAAGGACTTCAAAGTCAACCAGGGCCTCGGTCACGCAGCCCTGACCAAGACCAAGCAGCCGGTCAAGGTGCTGGCCTCGCTGCCGATTACCTACGGCTTGGCCGAGGCGCTGCTCAAAGGCACCAACGTAGCGCTTGAACGCGCCGCGCCGGCCAATCTGCCGGGTTCGCGGCAGGTGTCCTACTTCACCGGCCGCGGTGCTGCGGCACTGAATAAGCTGGCGCTGGACGCCGACGCGGCTATCGGCCTGCGCTCGCTGTGGGCCGATGACCCGCTGTACCCCGTGGCGCGGCGCAGCAATATCCGCATCGTCGAAGTCGATGCCGCACGCCCGGTGGACGGCGGCTTGCCGGGTATCGCAGTACAACCGGGTGTCACCGATGGCTTGAACAGCCAACCCTGGCAATCGAGCAACAATATGGGGCGCATGGCCGACGTGATGGCCGCCGACCTGAGCCGCCTGGCGCCGGCTGCCAAACCCAGGATCGACGCTAACCTGGCCGCGCTCAAACAGCGTTTACTCAAGCTCACCGCCGACAGCGAGGCGCGCTTGGCCAAGGCCGACAACCTGAGTGTGCTCAGCTTGAGCGATCACTTCGCGTACCTGGTCAGCAGCCTGAACCTGGAAGTGCTCGGCACCGATGCACGGCCCGATGCCGAGTGGACGCCCGAGGCGCTGCAAAAACTCAGCAGCACGTTGAAGGACAACGATGTGGCCGTGGTGCTGCATCACCGTCAACCCAGCGATGCAGTCAAAACCGCCATCACTGCCGGCGGCTCCAGACTGTTGGTATTGAATGTGGACGGCGCCGACCCGGTGACGGAGTTGGAAACCAATGTGGACCAAGTGATCAAGGCACTCACACCCTAGGCAAGCCACCGATCCGTCAGAGATAAACTCGGTTCATTGTGGGAGCTGGCTTGCCTGCGATGCGGACGCCTCGGTTTATCAGGCGCACCGAGTCGATACCATCGCAGGCAAGCCAGCTCCCACATGGGTTCGCGGTGCACAAGCCGCTACACCACATCCACACCCACATGAATCGCATCATGCCGCCAGAACTCCAGGTCACAGTCGATCAGGCGTTGATGCTGGTCGTAATTGACCCGGGCGATGCGCAAGCCCGGGCTGCCTACCGAGACGCGCAGCGCAGCGGCCGCTTCCACCGGCAGTGAGGTCGGCACAATCTCGAAGCGCACCCGCCCGTAGTGCAAGTCATATTTGCTGGCATACAGCTCAGTCATCGACTGATTCAAATCACACGCCAGGATTCCCGGAAAATACTGCGGGTTCAGATAGTGCTCCACATACAACACCAGGCGCCCGTCAATCCTGCGCCCCCGGCAAATCTGGATCACGCTCGACAACGCCGGCAACTGCAACCACGCGCACACCGCCGCCGACGCTGGTTGCAAGCGTGCGGAAATGACCTGCGTGGAAGCCTCACGCCCCTGGTCGCTGACCATCGCGTGAAAATGGCTGCGCTGCATCAGGTTATAGGCCAGCCGTGGCGGCGAGACGAACCAGCCCCGACGCTCTTCGCGGTAAATCTGCCCTTGGGCCTCAAGCTGTAACAAGGCTTCCCGCACGGTAATCCGAGTGGTACCAAACAACTCGCTGAGCTTGCGTTCGGCGGGCAGTTTGCTGGCAGGCGGCAACAGGCCATGGTCGATCTGCTCTTGCAGCGCCAGGCCGATGGAGGTTACCGCCTTGATTGCCTCATCACGCATCAACGTTACCTATCTGGACTAGACCAGCACCGTTCAGGTGCACAAAACGCGCTCTATCTGGGCTTCTGCTGCTGTGTGCCAGCCTAGGCACTCCACATGACCGACAGATGACAAAGGCTGTCGACTGCCTCTACCACCCCCTGCAATACATCGGCCAAGTCCAGGGCCTGCGGGCACTTGGGCATGGTCTACGCTAAGTCGGAGCTGAGCGACATCAGCGCTTCAAAAACGACATCGACATGAAACTGTCATCCATGGGGCCTAGATTGGCTCAGGTATTGCTGACCTAGACCAAACCACCGCTAACGTTCAGATAAAACGCCGCGTTGAAAACGCCCATAGGAGCTTCGGATGAAACAGCTTTTCCTGGCATCACTGTTAGGCTCGACCATTGCCATGTGCACCGCCGCCATGGCTGCTGATACCGATCTAAAAACCTTGGAAGCCGCCGCCAAAGCGGAAGGCGCCGTCAACAGCGTCGGCATGCCCGATGACTGGGCCAACTGGAAAGGCACCTGGGAAGACCTGGCCAAGACCTACGGCCTCAAGCACATCGACACCGACATGAGCTCGGCCCAGGAAATCGCCAAGTTCAAAGCCGAAAAAGACAACGCCAGCGCCGATATCGGTGACGTGGGCGCAGCCTTCGGCCCGATCGCGGTGAAACAGGAAGTCACCCAGCCATACAAACCGTCCACCTGGGCGCAGGTGCCGGATTGGGCGAAAGACAAGGACGGTCACTGGGCCCTGGCCTACACCGGCACCATCGCCTTTATCGTCAACAAGAAGCTGCTGCACGGCTCCGAAGTGCCCACCACCTGGGCTGACCTGCAAACCGGTAAATACAAGGTCTCGGTGGGTGACGTGAGCACCGCCGCCCAGGCTTCGAACGCAGTACTCGCCGCAGCCATCGCCAACAAAGGCGACGAGAAAAACATCGCGCCGGGCCTGCAATTCTTCACCAAGATCGCCCAGCAAGGTCGGCTCTCGCTGTCCAACCCGACCATCGCCACCATGGAAAAAGGCGAAGTCGAAGTGGGCCTCGTCTGGGACTTCAACGGCCTGAGCTACAAGGCCAAGATGGCCAACCCGGATGACTACGTGGTGCTGATCCCCTCGGATGGCTCGGTGAAATCCGGCTACACCACCATCATCAACAAATACGCCAAGCACCCGAACGCCGCCAAGCTCACCCGGGAATACATCTTCAGCGATGCCGGCCAGCTCAACCTGGCACGCGGCAATGCGCGTCCGATCCGGGCTGAAACCGACTTGAAACTGCCGGCGGACGTTGCCAAAAACCTGATCCCGGGCGAGCAGTACACCAAGGCCAACCCGCAGCCGATCAAGGATGCCGATGCCTGGGAAGCGACGTCCAAGAAGCTGCCACAGATGTGGAACGAGCAAGTCATCGTAGAAATGAAGTAATCGGTCTCTCTGATCCAAAGGCGGTCAGTGTGGGAGCTGGCTTGCTGTGGCGAGGGAGCTTGCTCCCGCTCGACAGCGTAGCTGGAGCCGGCTTTTTGGGGGTGCTCCGCACCCCAGCGCAAGCAAGCTTGCTCGCCACAACAAGCCAGCTCCCACATTTGATCCCATTTCAAGTTGATACTGAGCCATACCCTCTGTTGCGGAGCCCCAGCCCCCATGAAGCACAATGTCATCCTTGTGGTGCTCGACGGCCTCAACTTCGAGGTTGCGCGGCACGCCATGGGGCACTTGCAGGCCTATGTCGGCGCAAGACGCGCAGCCCTCTACACACTGGAATGTGAACTGCCTGCCCTGTCCCGCCCGTTGTACGAGTGCATCCTCACCGGCGTGCCGCCGATCCAAAGCGGTGTCGTGCACAACAACGTCTCGCGCCTGTCCACCCAGCGCAGCATTTTCCATTACGCCACCGACGCCGGCTTGAGCACCGCGGCGGCGGCTTACCACTGGGTCAGCGAGTTGTATAACCGCACGCCCTTTCTCGCCGCCCGCGATCGTCATACCAACGACAAGGCGCTGGCGATCCAGCACGGGCATTTCTACTGGAATGACCACTACCCCGATTCCCACCTGTTCGCCGACGCCGAAAGCCTGCGGCTCAAGCACGCGCCAAACTTTTTGCTGGTGCACCCGATGAACATCGACGACGCCGGCCACAAGCATGGCCTCGACACCGCGCAATACCGCAACAGCGCACGCTCGGCCGACATTATCCTGGCCGACTACCTGCAAGGCTGGCTCGACGCCGGCTACCAGATACTGGTCACCGCCGACCATGGCATGAACAACGACCGCTCCCACAACGGCCTGTTGCGCGAAGAACGGGAAGTGCCACTGTTTGTCATCGGTGACGCCTTCAGCCTGGACACCGACGCTGCGCCGAAACAGACCGACCTGTGCGGTACCGTCTGCGAGCTGCTCGGCGTGCCCCACGACAAACCTGTGTGCCGGGAGCTGCTCAAGTGAATGCATTGACCCGCGGCAAATGGCTGGCCCTGCTGTGCCTGCTGCCCTTCGCACTGTTCTTTATCGTGTTCGAGATCGCGCCACTGGTGTGGGTGCTGATCAGCAGCCTTCAAACCGAAGAGGCCGGCTGGGGCCTGGAAAACTTCACCCGCATCTTCACCTCGAAGTTCTACCGGCAGGCCATCCAGTTCAGCCTGGAGATCAGCTTTTACTCCAGCATCTTCGGCATCATCATCGCCACCTTGGGCAGCTACTCACTGCGCCGAGTGGATTCGCCGCTGCGCAACTTCGTCACCGCGTTCGCCAACATGACCAGCAATTTCGCCGGCGTGCCCCTGGCCTTCGCGTTCATCATCCTGCTGGGGTTCAACGGCAGCATCACCCTCATGCTCAAGCAGGCCGGGATCATTGAGGACTTCAACCTGTACTCGAAAACCGGCTTGATCATCCTTTATACCTATTTCCAGATCCCCCTCGGCGTACTGTTGCTCTACCCGGCCTTTGACGCATTGCGCGAAGACTGGCGCGAATCTGCCGCGCTGCTCGGTGCGAATGGCTGGCAGTTCTGGCGCCATATCGGCCTGCCGGTGCTCACCCCGGCCCTGCTCGGCACCTTTGTGATCCTGCTGGCCAATGCCCTGGGCGCCTACGCCACGGTCTATGCGCTTACTACCGGCAACTTCAACGTGCTGCCAATTCGCATTGCCGGCCTGGTCTCTGGCGATGTGTCGCTGGACCCGAACATGGCCAGCGCCCTGGCCGTGGTGCTGGTGGCGCTGATGACCGTGGTCACGGTGGTGCATCAACTGCTGCTCAAGAGGAGCTACCATGTCTCGCGCTGAAGCCGGTACGGCCTCCCTCTACCATCGGGTGGTGGTGTACCTGTTGTTCCTGATCCTGGTGCTGCCGCTGGTGGGCACTTTTGTCTACTCGATTTCCAGCAGTTGGTCGGCAACCATCCTGCCTGCCGGCTTCAGCGTGAAATGGTATGTACAGCTGTGGAGCGACCCGCGCTTTCTGATGGCCTTCGGGCAATCGTTGCTGGTGTGCGTGGGCGCACTTATCCTCTCGGTGGTGTTGATCTTGCCGCTGCTGTTCGTGGTGCATTACCACTTTCCCAAGCTCGACGCGCTGATGAACATCCTGATCCTGCTGCCCTTTGCGGTGCCGCCGGTGGTGTCCTCGGTGGGTCTGCTGCAACTGTACGGTTCCGGGCCGCTGGCGATGGTGGGCACGCCGTGGATTTTGATCGGCTGCTACTTCACCGTCGCGCTGCCGTTCATGTACCGAGCGATCACCAACAACCTGCAAGCCATCAACCTGCGCGACCTGATGGACGCTTCGCAACTGCTCGGCGCCAGCACCTGGCAGGCCGCGATCCTGGTGGTGCTGCCCAACCTGCGCAAGGGCCTGATGGTGGCGCTGCTGCTGTCGTTCTCGTTCCTGTTCGGCGAGTTCGTGTTCGCCAACATCCTCGTCGGCACCCGCTACGAAACCCTGCAGGTGTACCTCAACAACATGCGCAACAGCAGTGGCCATTTCACCAGCGCCGTGGTGATCTCTTATTTCTTCTTTGTACTGGTACTGACCTGGGCCGCCACTCTCTTGAACAAGGACAAAAGCCAATGAGCTTCGTCAGCGTCCAACACCTGCAAAAAGGCTACGCCGGCACCCCGGTGTTCAGCGATATCAATTGCGAGGTCGCCAAAGGCGAGTTCGTCACCCTGCTCGGCCCGTCCGGTTGCGGCAAATCCACCCTGCTGCGCTGCATCGCCGGGCTTACGCCGGTGGACAGTGGCCAAATCCTCCTGGATGGCCAGGACATCGTGCCCCTGAGCCCACAGAAGCGCCAGATCGGCATGGTGTTCCAGAGCTACGCGCTGTTCCCCAACATGACCGTGGAACAGAACGTTGCCTTCGGCCTGCGCATGCAAAAGGTCAACGCCGACGACAGTCACAAGCGCGTGCAAGAAGTGCTGCAACTGGTGGAACTCAAGGACCTGGCCGGCCGCTATCCGCACCAGATGTCCGGTGGCCAGTGCCAGCGCGTCGCCCTCGCCCGCTCCCTGGTAACCCGCCCGCGCCTGCTGTTGCTCGATGAACCGCTGTCGGCGCTGGATGCACGTATTCGCAAGCACTTGCGCGAGCAGATCCGCCAGATCCAGCGCGAGCTGGGGCTGACCACGATCTTCGTGACCCATGACCAGGAAGAAGCGCTGACCATGTCCGACCGCATCTTCTTGATGAACCAGGGCAAGATCGTGCAGAGCGGCGATGCCGAAACCCTCTATACCGCGCCGGTGGATGTGTTCGCTGCTGGGTTTATCGGCAACTACAACCTGCTCGATGCCGACAAGGCCAGCCAACTGCTGCAGCGACCGATCAGCGGGCGTATCGCGATTCGCCCCGAGGCCATCGAGTTGAGCCGCAGTGGCGAGCTCGATGCGTTGGTGCGTAGCCACAGCCTGCTGGGTAACGTAATTCGCTACCGCATCGAAGCCCGTGGTGTCGAGCTGGTGGTGGATGTGCTCAATCGTTCGGCCGACGACCTGCATCCGGACGGCCAACGCCTGGCACTTTCCATCGACCCCAGCGCACTGTGTGAAGTAGCCTGACAGGCAGCGACCTATTGAGAGAGAGCATCACCGATGGCATTGGTAATTTTTGATCTGGACGACACCTTGATCCACGGCGACTGCGCCACGCTGTGGAGCGAACAGATGGGCCGCCTCGGCTGGGTAGACCCTGAGTCATTCATGCGCAGGAACAACGAGCTGATGGATGCCTACAGCCAGGGCAAGCTGTTGATGGAAGATTTCATGGATTTCAGCCTGGAGCCGATGATCGGCCGAACCCCGGAAGAAATCGAGCACCTGGTGGAGCCGTGGGTCGAGGACGTGATCGAGCCGCTGATCTACAGCGACGCCACCAAGACCATCGCCCGCCACCGCGCGAACGGTGACCGGATCCTAGTGATTTCCGCTTCGGGCACTCACCTGGTCACGCCGATTGCTGCGCGTATCGGTATCGAGGAAGTGCTGGGGATTAACCTGAGCGTCAGCCATGGGGTATACGACGGCAAGACAGAGGGTGTACTGACTTACCGTGAAGGCAAGATCACGCGGTTGCTGGAATGGCTGGAGCAGGAAGGCGAAACCCTTGAAGGTGCCTATTTCTATTCGGACTCGCGCAATGATTTACCGCTGCTGCTCAAGGTGGATCACCCGCAGGTGGTGAACCCGGACCCGGTGTTGCGCGCCAATGCCGAACAGGCCGGCTGGCCGATCCACCACTGGACCTGAATCAATAGACATCAACCTGTGGGAGCTGGCTTGCCGGCGATAGCGGTGCAACAGTGAAGAATTCTTCATCTGGCGCACCGCTATCGCAGGCAAGCCAGCTCCCACACTGACTGCATTTCAATCTAGGATTCGGTCAGGCTATTGGCAATATGGACTACACCGGACGTAGGACGAGGTTGTTCTAGCCCCCCACATCACCGTCAACGCCTTGCAATGCTTTCACAGTGCCTCCATAGTGAGTCTGGACTGAGCCCGGTGCTGTAGCGCCGGGCTTTTTGCATTATGCGACCGGACCATATGGAACCGGCTCCCTCAAAGACGGCCTAATATGCGTTATCAATTGCCCCCGCGTCGAATCAGCATGAAGCATCTGTTCCCCAGCACCGCCCTCGCTTTTTTCATTGGTCTCGGCTTCGCGTCGATGTCGACCAATACGTTCGCAGCCAATAGCTGGGACAACCTTCAGCCTGATCGCGATGAGGTGATTGCCAGCCTTAACGTCGTCGAGTTGCTCAAGCGCCATCACTACAGCAAGCCGCCGCTGGACGACGCTCGCTCGGTGATCATCTACGACAGCTACCTCAAGCTGCTGGACCCCTCGCGCAGCTACTTCCTGGCCAGCGATATCGCTGAGTTCGACAAGTGGAAGACCCAATTCGACGACTTCCTCAAGAGCGGCGACCTGCAACCCGGCTTCACCATCTACAAGCGTTACCTGGACCGCGTCAAAGCGCGTCTGGACTTCGCGTTGGGTGAGCTGAACAAGGGCGTCGACAAACTCGATTTCACCCAGAAAGAAACCCTTCTGGTAGACCGCAAGGACGCCCCTTGGCTGACCAGCACCGCAGCCCTGGACGACCTGTGGCGCAAACGCGTCAAGGACGAAGTGCTGCGCTTGAAGATCGCCGGCAAAGAGCCCAAGGCCATTCAAGAACTGCTGACCAAGCGCTACAAAAACCAGCTGGCACGCCTGGACCAGACCCGTGCCGAGGATATCTTCCAGGCCTACATCAACACCTTTGCGATGTCCTACGACCCGCACACCAATTATCTGTCGCCAGATAACGCGGAAAATTTCGATATCAATATGAGTCTGTCCCTGGAAGGCATCGGTGCCGTCCTGCAAAGCGACAATGACCAGGTGAAGATCGTACGTCTGGTGCCGGCAGGCCCTGCTGACAAAACCAAGCAAGTGGCACCGGCCGACAAGATCATCGGCGTGGCCCAGGCCGACAAAGAGATGGTCGATGTGGTCGGCTGGCGCCTGGACGAAGTGGTCAAGCTGATCCGTGGGCCTAAAGGCAGCGTGGTGCGCCTGGAAGTGATTCCGCACACCAATGCACCGAACGACCAGACCAGCAAGATCGTGTCCATCACCCGTGAAGCGGTGAAGCTCGAAGACCAGGCCGTGCAGAAGAAAGTCCTCAACCTCAAGCAGGATGGCAAGGACTACAAGCTGGGCGTGATCGAAATCCCGGCCTTCTACCTGGACTTCAAGGCGTTCCGCGCCGGTGATCCGGACTACAAGTCCACCACCCGCGACGTGAAGAAAATCCTGACAGAACTGCAGAAAGAGAAAGTCGACGGCGTGGTCATCGACCTGCGCAACAACGGCGGCGGCTCCCTGCAGGAAGCCACCGAGCTGACCAGCCTGTTTATCGACAAGGGCCCGACCGTATTGGTACGCAACGCTGACGGCCGTGTCGACGTGCTCGAAGACGAGAACCCAGGGGCCTTCTACAAAGGGCCGATGGCGCTGCTGGTCAACCGTCTCTCGGCCTCGGCCTCGGAGATTTTCGCCGGCGCCATGCAGGACTACCACCGCGCACTGATCATCGGCGGCCAGACCTTCGGCAAAGGCACCGTGCAGACCATCCAACCGCTGAACCATGGCGAGCTTAAACTGACACTGGCCAAGTTCTACCGGGTATCCGGGCAGAGCACCCAGCATCAAGGCGTACTGCCGGATATCGATTTCCCTTCGATCATCGACACCAAGGAAATCGGCGAAAGCGCCCTGCCTGAAGCCATGCCGTGGGACACTATCCGCCCTGCGATCAAGCCGGCGTCGGATCCGTTCAAGCCCTTCCTGGCTCAGTTGAAGGCTGACCATGACACCCGCTCTGCCAAGGACGCCGAGTTCGTGTTTATTCGCGACAAGCTGGCCCTGGCCAAGAAGCTGATGGAAGAGAAGACCGTCAGCCTCAACGAAGCGGATCGCCGTGCACAGCACTCCAGCATCGAGAATCAGCAACTGGTGCTGGAAAACACCCGCCGCAAGGCCAAGGGTGAAGACCCGCTCAAAGAGCTGAAGAAAGAAGATGAAGACGCGCTGCCGACGGAGGCGGATAAAACCAAGCCGGAAGACGACGCTTACTTGGCCGAGACTGGCCGGATCCTGCTGGATTATCTGAAAATCACCAAGCAGGTGGCCAAGCAGTAAATGATGGCGATTTAATGTGATCGCTCCTCGGAGTGTCATCATATAGACATCATTCTGTCGTGAAATAAAAGGACCGCAGGTTTACGCCTGCGGTCCTTTTTTTTGATCGAGACCGCCATGACCATGACCGAACAGCTGAATGCATTGGGCTCAATCCTGGCTCAAGGCAGTTTGCACAGCCTGTTCCAACCGATCATCTGCCTGTCGGAGCGGCGCATCCTCGGTTATGAAGCTCTCAGTCGTGGCCCGTCCAACAGCCCGCTGCACTCCCCCGTCGCACTGTTCTCGGTGGCCAGCCACGCCGGGCGCCTGAGCGAATTGGACATGGCGTGTCGAGAGAGTGCATGCCGGCGCTTCAGCGAGCAGAAACTGCCCGGCAAGCTGTTCCTCAATATCTCTCCCGAATCCTTGATGGAGAACGCACATCAGCCAGGGCGCACGCTGCAACTGTTGCGCGACTTCGGCATTTCTCCCAGCCAAGTGGTGATCGAGCTAACCGAGCAGGCACCCACCGACGATTTCGCGCTGCTGCAAACTGCCTTGCACCACTACCGCGACATGGGTTTTGCCATCGCACTGGATGACTTGGGCGCCGGTTATTCCAGCTTGCGGTTGTGGTCCGAACTGCGCCCGGACTACGTGAAGATCGACCGGCACTTTATCGACGGCATTCACCAGGACGCCCTCAAGCGTGAGTTTGTCGGCTCGATCCTGCAGATCGCCAGGGCGTCCCGCGCCCAAGTGATTGCCGAGGGCATCGAGTTGCCGGAAGAACTGGCGGTGTTGACGGAGATGGGCGTCGACCTGGTCCAGGGCTACCTGCTCTGCCGCCCTCAGGAAAAGCCGCCGCAGGAAGCGCGCCTGATGCTGCCCAAGCCGGATAACGCCACGCTGGCCCTCAATGACGAAGGCAGTGACTTGAGCGCCCTGCTCAATGAGCAGCCCGCCGTGGATCAAGACACCGCCACCGCTCAAGTGCTGGAATCGTTCCGCCGCCAGGCCAACCTCAACTCGCTGGCGGTATTGGACGGCCGCGGTTGCCCGGTCGGCATTGTGCACCGGCACTCGTTGTCGGACGCGTTGCTCAAGCCGTTCGCGACCGATCTGTTTGCACGTAAACCCATCAGCCGCTTGATGAGCGATGACTTTTTGGCGGTGGAACTGAGCCAGTCCTTGCAGCAGGTCAGCCGCTTATTGACCAGCCGCGCGCGGCAACGCATCGAAGAGGATTTCATCATCACCCTGAACGGTGATTACCTGGGACTGGGTCGGGTCATCGACGTGCTCAAGTTGATCACGGAGCTGAAAATCCAGCAGGCCCGCTATGCCAACCCGTTGACCTTGTTGCCTGGCAATGTGCCGATCCAGCAGTGCCTCACCCGGCTGCTGCAGCAACAGCGCGAGTCGGTGATCTGCTATGTGGATATCGACAGTTTCAAACCGTTCAACGATATCTACGGCTACGGGCGCGGGGATGAAGTGCTGCTGTGCCTGGCGCAGTGCCTCAACGACCGGGTAGACCCCAGCCGCGACTTTGTCGGGCATATTGGTGGGGATGATTTTTTGCTGGTGCTGGGCCCGCAGGATTGGCGCAAGCGGCTCAACCAGTTGCTGGATGACTTCCATACCCAATGCCGACGCTTCTACCGCGCTGAACATCTGGAGGCTGGGTGCTTCGTGGCCCTCAATCGCCAGGGCGTGCGCCAGGAGTTTGCGTTGCTGTCGCTGTCCATCGGTGTAGTGCACTTGTATCCTCAGGCCTGCGCACAACTCGATGCCAGCCAGTTGGCAGAACTGGCGTCACAAGCCAAGCACCAAGCCAAGGATGTGGCGGGCTACAGCATCCACGTGATCGACAGCATGGACACCTGCCCCCAGGCGCTTTAGGCCTCGGCGGACTCCGGATACTCGTACTCGAACACCCGCACCACTTCGGATGCATGCCAGGACGCGGCGGCGACGCCATCGGACGGCCCGCTGAACCGCCCCAGACGCTCCACACATTCGAAAAAACCGGTGCGCGGCAGGCGGCTGGCGCCCTGGCTGATCACCAGGGAACTGCGCAGCGGCTGCTCGGCCTTGGCATCCAGTGCCGCCAGGTGCTCCAGGGCCGCCGCCAGGGTCTGCATGGCCGGCGTGGGGAATTGCAGGCGCTCAAGCAGTGCACGGTAGGTGAGCAAATGGCGCTGGCGCCGCGCCTGATCCAGTTCGTTGAGCAACCCATCCCAGTGTTGACGGCTAATACGTAGGCTCAAGACTCATCCCTCCAACCTGCTACGCCCAATTCCCAAGCCAGGCTGCGGCGAATGGCGGCATCCGGCTGGCGTTCACCACTTTCAATCAATCCAAGGTATGAGGGGCTGATCCCCACTGTGCGTGCCAGGGTCTCGATAGCCAGCCCTTTGGCTTCACGCATGCCGCGCAGGGCTGCGAGCGGGCGCAGGTCCTGATCAATGGCGGTAGAGACGGCAGGGGAAGAAGCGGGTGTAGGTTGCTGCTGACCGGCAGCTTTTAGCAGCGCCTGGTACTGGTCCCATGGCAACACCGCGTATTCGGGTGCGCCATCGCGTGAAATGATCTGAATATCCATGACTGCCCCGTAGGATAAAAACACTTACTAAGTAAGCTCTTTCCTTAGAAGTGTAATCCTAACAGCCACAAAGGTCGCAGGGGATACCGGGCAACATTAGTTTTTTTGTGGGTTTTCCCGGGCCAGCAGCTCAGGCGTCGCTGGCAGGCGCTCAACCACCGCGAGTTTTTCCGGGCGTTGCGCATCGCGCCACGCACGAAAGGCGCTCAGTTCGCCGCTCAGGGTCTTCATGACCCATGCCAGCACGGCGATGTCATCCAGCATGCCGAACATCGGGAGGAAATCCGGAATCGCATCAATCGGGCTGAGAAAATACATCAGCCCCGCCACCACCGAGATCAGCGCCTTAGGGCTGATCGCACGGTATTCGCCGCGCCAGTAAGCCAGGCACAGGGCCTGCAGTAACTTGAGATCATCCTTGAGCTGGCCGAGCCGATTGCCTTGGCTTGAACCTTTGGCAGCGACGGCAAACAGCAAGGTTGGCAAACGCCCCCGACCGAGCAAGCGTGCGGCCATAGGCAGGAAACGGGTGAAATTGAACGGTGGTTTCATAGGGCACTCCAGTTCCAGGCGACATAAAAGGTTATCCACACAAATTGTGGATAACCTTGTGAACAGAGCCTGTTTTATCGGCTGAAAGCCACGGACTACAAGGCCTACAGTCAGATCGGGCGTTTTTTGCGCACATAAAAAAAACCCAAGAATTCATTGACTTGGCATGTATGTGCGGCTACCCGTGCTCGAGTCTTATATCAGACTGTGTCCGATTGCGGACGTTCGTTTGGATTTTTCGAGGCTTCAACGCAGGGGCTCGCTGGCGTGCGATAGTCATAGGCATATGCACAACTCCGGTACGACGCTGACCCCTGTGGCGAGGGAGCTTGCTCCCGCGGCGGCCTGCCAGCCAATGCCTATCTCTCAGACACCCTGGGCTCTAAATGTGGGCGGTGGCTTGCCTGCGATTGCCATAAGTCTCTACACAACACTACAGGCTGTAGCAGCCAACGCTAACCACGATGCGAAGCGAGCCGCTCTTGATCTTGATCTGCTTTTGATCTTGATCTCAGGCGCCCCGTTAAACCACGCTGGCCGAACGCAGGCTTGAATTCGTGGGTAACCCGGCAGGACGCCGGGTTAGCCGTCCTGGGCCAAGGATGGCCCATGACGGCGGCCCACGGATTCAAGCCGGAGTGAGGGCACACCGAGCCTAGGCGAGGTGCCGAGTGGTGGGGCAAGAGCCCTTTTGGTTACTTTTGGGGCTCTTTTCCAAAAGTGACCCGCTGTCAGAGCGGAACCCTAAGTGGTCGTTACCGCAGGAATGGATATGTACCCGGCATAACTGTGTCGACTGTGAGGCTGTCCTCTCAGGCAAGCCAGCTCCCACATTTGGAGTGCGGGGCGTCAGGTAAGGTAAGTGGCGGCTGGCAGTCCGTCATCACAGCGATGCGGCGACCCGACAAGCCAGCTCCCACAGAAATTTTTTGCATCCTTTGATACAACCCCGAAAACAACAACGCCCCGTCGAGACGGGGCGTTGTGTGTTCAGGCGCCGATTACTTCTTGGCGGCTGGTGCAGCAGGTGCGTCTGCTGCTTCTGCCTTGGCTGGGTCCTTGATGGCCAGCAGCTCCAGGTCGAATACCAGCACGGAGTTGGCTGGAATCGCCGGGCTCGGGCTCTGGGCGCCGTAGGCCAGGTCGGACGGGATGTACAACTCGACCTTCTCACCAACATGCATCAGTTGCAAGCCTTCGACCCAACCCGGGATCACGCCGCTGACCGGCAGGTCGATCGGGCTACCGCGATCTACGGAGCTGTCAAAGGTAGTGCCGTTGGTGAGCTTGCCGGTGTAGTGAACAGTCACCACGTCGGTTGGCTTAGGCTGGGCGCCGTCGGCCTTCTTCACGATCTTGTACTGCAGGCCGGAAGCGGTGGTGACGACACCGTCTTTCTTCGCGTTGTCTTCGAGGAATTTCTTGCCAGCGGCTGCCGACTCTTCGCTCATTTTGGTCATGCGTTCTTCAGCACGCTTTTGCAGTGCGGCAAACGCTTCAACCAGCTCATCGTCTTTGAGCTTCTGCTCTTTCTTGCCGACGGCATCTTCGATGCCTTGGGCAACAGCTTTGGAGTCCAGGTCGTCCATGCCTTCTTGGGCAAGGCTCTTGCCCATGTTCAGGCCGATGCCGTAGGAAGCTTTCTGCGCCGGGGTTTTCAGCTCTACGCTGGTTTGCGAATCACAACCCGCAAGTACCAGGCTAACCAGGGCCACCGCCGCCGCCAACCGATGCTGTTTCATGCTATTTCCTTGTTCATGCGCCAAAAGGGCATTCGAATAAAGTCGCGAGCTTATCAGGCGGCCCCGACCAATGGCTACCGGCATGTGAGCAGGAAACTTCTGATAAGTTCACGTGTTTAAAAGCATTTCCATTTATCATGGGGGCCCGCGACGGATCGCGGAACCGCCTGATAGCAGGCTAATCGTCACTTGCCGCACCTGTGGCGCAGTGGCATAACAACGCGACAATTCGACAAGGATAGTTATCTTGCGCATTTTTTCCCGAGTTTTACTCCTGATACTGATCGCACTGGGCCTGATCCTGGCCGTGGTGCTCTATTACACCCTCAACCCCAAGCTGCCGGATTACGTGCCCGTGAAACAGGTGCACTATCAGGAGCAATGGAGTGCCGCCGACCGCCAGACCTACTACTTCACGCCCCAGGGCACTCAAGTAAAAGGCCTGCACTACGACTGGTTCACCGCCCTGGAGCTGCCGTTCTCCGAGCAACGCTTTGCCGCGCCGCAGTACCTGGCGCGCTTTGGCTTCCTGGTCGATCCCAAACAGGTGCCCACCGCGCAAAACCCTGGCAACCTGCCGGTAGGGTTCGCCCGGCACCAGAACGCCGACAGCAAGGCTCAGTACCTGGATATCACCTGTGCGGCCTGCCACACCGGCGAATTGCACTTCAAGGGTCAGGCCCTGCGTATCGACGGCGGCTCGGCGCAACACGTACTGCCCTCCAGCGTTCCCACGTTGCGTGGCGGCAGTTTCGGCCAGGCCCTGGTCGCCAGCCTGGCCGCTACCTATTACAACCCATGGAAGTTCGAGCGCTTTGCCCACAAGGTCCTGGGGGATCAGTACGACGCCCAGCGCGATCAACTGCGCAAGGACTTCAAGCAATCGCTGAACCAGTTCCTCAAGGTTGCCTGGAATGACACCCACCGCGGCCTTTACCCCACCGAAGAAGGCCCGGGCCGCACTGACGCCTTTGGGCGCATCGCCAACGCCAGTTTTGGCGACGCTATTTCCCCAGACAATTATCGCGTCGCCAATGCGCCGGTGGACTACCCGCAGCTGTGGGATATCTGGACCTTCGACTGGGTGCAGTGGAATGGCTCGGCCCAGCAGCCCATGGCGCGCAACATCGGCGAAGCCCTTGGCGTAGGCGCGACCCTGACGTTCTTCGACGCTGCCGGGCAACCGCTCAAAGGCGATGCCCGCTACCCGTCCAGCGTACGGGTGCGGGACCTGCACCTGATCGAAGAAACCCTGCAACGGCTCAAACCGCCGACCTGGCCGCAAGACTTGTTCGGTGCCATCGACAAGCCCCTCGCCGCCCAGGGTCGCGCACTCTTTGCCGAGAACTGCGCCGGCTGCCACCTACCCACTGTCACCCAAGAAAACGGCCGTCCGGTGCAGCAGTTGAAAATGCTGCCGGTGAACTACATCGGCACCGACCCCGGCACGGCCAACAACATTGCCGACCAACGCTATGACCTCAGCGCGTTGCAATGGGACCCAGCCGAACTGGCCCGGCTCAATGTCGAACTGCACCCCACCCCCACCGCGCCGCTGGACCTGAAAAAAATGTCGGTGGCCCAGGGTTTGGCCTATGTCACCGCCTTCGTCGAAGAGCATGCCTACCGTGCGGCCGGCGTTACCGCGGCCGAGCGCCCAGGCCTGGACGGGTTCGGCCTGCCCATCGGCGTGCGCGAATTGCGTGCCTACAAGGCGCGGCCACTGGCCGGCGTATGGGCCACCCCACCGTTCCTGCACAACGGTTCGGTGCCGACGATCTACCAACTGCTCTCGCCCCAGGACGAACGCAGCACTACCTTCTATAAAGGCACCTTCAACTACGACCCGCGTCACCTGGGGTTTGAGACCATCGCCTTCAAGAATGCCTTCCTGTTCGATACCAGAATCACCGGCAACCACAACAGCGGCCACGAATTCCGTGCCGGCGAACGTGGCAATGGCGTGATCGGCCGTGGCCTGCTGCCGCAGGAACGCTGGGCGCTGCTCGAATACCTCAAGGTGCTAGGCGGCCCGCTGGAGCAACAACTGCCATGATTATCCGCTCGCAAAACAAGGACCGCTCCATGCTTGCTCGTCTCTGGCTGCGCCTTGGCGCCTTTGTTGGCAAAACCCTGCTGTGGCTGCTGGGCCTGGGCCTGCTGGGATGGGTGTTGGCCACGGCCTGGTTCGCCTGGCAGCACAGGGGCCCAGTGTCGGTGAAGGAACAGATCCCGCCGGGTGAAGCGGCGATGACCCAAGGCATCATCCAGACCGCCGTGCGCATCGTTGATCAGCATCGCGAAGGCACTCGCTACCTGCGTGATGCCCATGCCAAGGCCCATGGGTGCGTGAAAGCCGAGGTCAGCGTTCTGGCAGATCTCGACCCGGCCTTGCGCCAGGGCGTGTTCGCCGAGCCGGGCAAGACCTGGCAGGCGACGATGCGCCTGTCCAACGGCAACGCTTATCCGCAATTCGACAGCATCCGCGATGCACGCGGCATGGCCATCAAGCTGTTGGATGTGCCGGGTAAGCAACTGATGGCAGATCAGCAAGCGCGCACCGAGCAGGATTTCGTGATGTTCAGCCACCCGAACTTCTTTGTCAGCGATGTCGCGGAATACGCGCAAAACATCGGCGCGCAAGCGGATGGCAAGAAGGTCCTGGCTTTCTTTCCCAAGCTCGACCCGCGCAGTTGGCAAGTGCGTCACCTGTTTATCGCCCTGGCAACCCTGGCGCCCGCACCGGCCAGCCCGACGCAGACGACTTACTTTTCAGTGTCGCCCTACAAGTTTGGCGCGGCCAACGCCAAGTTCCGCGTCGCGCCAGATCCGCAAAGCTGCCCGGATTATGTGTTGCCCAAACAGAACCAGGCCCTGCCCAACTTCCTGCGCAGCGCGCTCAACCAGCAACTCTCCACCGATCGTGTAGATGCGTGTTTTGTGCTGCAAATCCAGCGGCAAAACCCGCAGGCGTTCATGCCGATCGAAGACACCAGCATCGAATGGAAGGAAAGCGACGCGCCGTATGAAACCGTGGCCAAGGTCAGGATTCCCGCCCAGGACTTCGACACGCCGGCGCAGAACCTGGCGTGCGATAACCAGTCGTTCAACCCCTGGTTCGGGCTGGAAGCGCACCGCCCCATCGGCGGCATCAACCGGCTGCGCAAAGCGGTGTACGAGGCCGTCAGCGATTACCGCCACAGCCGCAACGCACCGTAAGGCGCGTTAAATCGCAGGCGAAAAAAAACCCGCTCAATGAGCGGGTTTCTTTTGGCTACCTGGCGTTCAGTATTCCAGGTGACCGAATATGGCGCAGCGGACGGGACTCGAACCCGCGACCCCCGGCGTGACAGGCCGGTATTCTAACCGACTGAACTACCGCTGCGCGTAACACTTGAAGCGAATGGTGGGTGATGACGGGATCGAACCGCCGACCCTCTGCTTGTAAGGCAGATGCTCTCCCAGCTGAGCTAATCACCCTTCGTTTCGGTGTGGGCGCATCATACACCAAAAAATCGTAATGTCTTGATTTAAATGCAATTTATTTAAAAAAAGTTTAGCGCACGATTTTTTGCCATATTTCGGACAGAAAAAAACCCGCTCAATGAGCGGGCTTTCTTTGGTTACCTGGCGTTCAGCATTCCAGGTGACCGAATATGGCGCAGCGGACGGGACTCGAACCCGCGACCCCCGGCGTGACAGGCCGGTATTCTAACCGACTGAACTACCGCTGCGCGTAACACATGAAGCGAATGGTGGGTGATGACGGGATCGAACCGCCGACCCTCTGCTTGTAAGGCAGATGCTCTCCCAGCTGAGCTAATCACCCTTCGTTTCGGTGTGGCGCGCATTCTACGGAGCGACCCTAAGTCTGGCAAGCACTTTCTTAAATCTTTTTTTTCAGCCCTTCCAATGGCTTAGGCAGGGTTGGCCTGCGGCGTGATCAAGAGAATAATGCCCCCCTTTGTATAGAGGAGAGACTCACCCCATGTGGTTCAAGAACCTGCTTATCTATCGCCTGACCCAAGATCTGCCTGTTGATGCCGAGGCGTTGGAAGCGGCCATGGCCACCAAGCTGGCGCGCCCTTGTGCAAGCCAGGAGTTGACCACTTACGGTTTTGTCGCGCCTTTTGGTAAAGGTGAAGACGCCCCCCTGGTTCACGTCAGCGGCGATTTCCTGCTGATCGCCGCTCGCAAGGAAGAACGCATCCTGCCGGGTAGCGTGGTGCGTGATGCACTTAAAGAGAAAGTCGAAGAGATCGAAGCCGAGCAAATGCGCAAGGTCTACAAGAAGGAGCGCGACCAGATCAAGGATGAAATCATCCAGGCCTTCCTGCCGCGTGCCTTTATCCGTCGCTCGTCGACCTTCGCTGCAATCGCGCCGAAACAGGGCCTGATCCTGGTCAACTCGGCCAGCCCCAAGCGTGCCGAAGACCTGCTGTCGACCCTGCGTGAAGTGATCGGCACCCTGCCCGTCCGCCCTCTGACGGTAAAAACCGCACCAACTGCAATCATGACTGACTGGGTCACCACCCAGAAACCGGCTGATGACTTCTTCGTCCTCGACGAATGCGAACTGCGCGACACCCACGAAGACGGCGGCATCGTGCGCTGCAAACGCCAGGACCTGACCGGCGAAGAGATCCAGCTGCACCTGACCACCGGCAAGGTCGTAACCCAACTGTCCCTGGCGTGGCAGGACAAGCTGTCCTTCATGCTCGATGACAAGATGACCGTCAAGCGCCTGAAGTTCGAAGACCTGCTGCAAGACCAGGCGGAACAGGACGGCGGCGACGAAGCCCTGGGCCAACTGGATGCCAGCTTTACCTTGATGATGCTGACCTTCGGCGATTTCCTGCCGGCGCTGGTCGAGGCACTGGGCGGCGAAGAGACACCACAGGGCATCTAAGCAACACCGATCCAATGCGGGCACGGTCAGTGTGGGAGCTGGCTTGCCTGCGATAACGGAGTGTCAGCCAGAGGAGTGCCGACTGACACTCCGCTATCGCAGGC